>CAYXXQ010000029.1:0-17760 GCA_964469075.1 uncultured Rhodobacter sp. | reverse complement strand
GTATCCATCATCAGGCAAACATCGGTGGTGTTGAAATCGCGGTCAATAAAGGCGCCGTCACCGATGAACCCACCCAGCCGCAAATAACCTTTGATCAGGGCCGGCGTCTGGGACATTGCCGTGACGCGATCAAGCTGATCCACAGGGATCAGATCAAGGCTATTGAAGTGTTCAGGCCGGACTTTCACCCGCATATCAATCGGGGCAAGGTGGTGGTGATGCAGATAGGCCAGCGACTGCGAAATCGCCGCAACATCGGTGCCGTGATAGCTGGCAACCCCGAACATGACCTCGATTTCATGCTTCAAGACATACTCCGCCAGGGCGTTCCACATCAGATACATCGCAATCCCGCCGCGATGATCCGCGTCTACGCAGGATCGACCAAGCTCTAACAGACGGCGGCCCGATGTTAACAAAGGGCTGAGGTCATATTCCGCCTCGGAATAAAAGCCGCGACCCTGGCTGGCGACATCGCCGCGCAGCAGCCGGTAGACCCCGACGACGTGATTGCCAAGGGCCGGGTCGCGGCGACGATCGATCAACAGCAGATGGTCATAGATCGCATCAAACGCATCGCTTTCGATCCGGTCAACATGGTCAACAGTCGGCCCGGTTGCGCCAAGTTCTTGCGCAAAAACCCGGTAGCGCAGACGCTGTGCCGCCAGCAGGTCCTGCGGGCTGTCGGCCAGCTTCAGCATCAGATGCCGCTCTTCTGTTTTCAGCGTCGAAGTCATGCCGTCCGCAGGCCTCACTGGGTTTGCCATTGCGTCTGGAATTTGGTTTGGCGGCACCTGCCACCGACCCAGCCAAAGCGCACATAAGTGGCCGCTGTTTAAGCTGTCTGGGCCACCTTGGCAACAAATGTGATGGCTGTGCAACACACTTGTATTTCTACTTTAGGTTGTGTAATGGAATGAAAGCCCTCATCCCTTTGGGGCTGTGTAGAAAACGAGTTGAACCCGTGAACTGTCAAAGACGATCTTCCCCATATGTTCGAAATTCACTGTGATCTTCACGCCGATCACCGACTGGACCTGCCCCAGACCCCAGTCTTTCTCGGTTGGATGTTCTACCAGATCACCGGGTTCAAAAGGCAGGGTCATACTTGGGGCCAATCAAAAAAGATAACAAAAACAAAGGACAGGCGCGATGTATCATGAACGGCAAGATCTGAGCGAACTGATCGGATCACGGATCTGTCACGATCTGATAAGCCCTTTGGGCGCGATCAGCAATGGTCTGGAACTTCTGAGCATGTCAGGGATCGAGGCTGGCCCCGAATTGGCCCTGATCAGCGAAAGCATCGAAAACGCCAACTCCAAAATCCGGTTTTTCCGTGTCGCCTATGGCAAGGCCGCATCGCAGGCCTTGCTGTCAATGTCCGAGATCAGGGAAATTCTGGGGGATTATTTTAAGGGCAGCCGGATCAGTTTGACCTGGCAGGTGAAAACTGACGTTCCCAGGGTCGACGTCAAGATGGTGTTTCTGGCGATCCAATGCCTGCAAACCGCCCTGCCCTATGGTGGCCGGATCGTCGTTCGACAAAAAGATGGGCGCTGGATCCTGACGGCAGCAGCCGAGAAATTAAGGGCTGACCCCGGCCTCTGGTGCCTGGTCGACGGCCAGCGCGCCACGGGTGAAGTCGGCGCGCATGAGGTGCAGTTCGCGATGCTGGCCCTACTGGCCGAAGCGCGCGGCAGTGACTTGCGCACAGTCTTCAGCGATCAGGCGATGACGCTGGAGTTTTAGCCACACCCCAAGCCCTGCTTGACAGCCCCTGATCCCTGACGCAGGCTTTTCAAAGCCCGGTCGTGCCAGCAAGTGCAGGCATTTGAGGGCCGTTGAATTCGCTTTGCAGGCAAAAGGTCATCGGGTGGTCAAAACGTTTTTCTTAGCCCGTCGGGGTGAATTGCTGTGGGCAACCGCGCCCGTTCGGCCATCTCGCTGATGCAGGCCTATAACAAGGGTTTGCTGATTACATTTGCCGGGGTCGTGGTTATTTCACCCGACACATTGCTGATCCGCCTGATCGACGCGCCAACCCTGACACAAATGTTCTGGCGCGGCATTCTTAGCGGACTGGCTGTGCTGCTGGGCTATTGGGCCCTAACCGGGCGCGATTTCCGGCGCGACATCCGCTCGATGGGGTGGCCTGGCTTTGCCATCACATTGGTTTTTGCCATTGGGACCACTTGTTTCATGTTTTCCGTCACCCATACGACGGTGGCAAACACGTTGTTCATCACCTCAACGTCACCAGTTTTTGCGGCGCTAATTTCAGTTCTGGTCCTGCGCGAAGTCGTGTCCTGGCAAAGCTGGGCAACCATCGCCGTCACCCTGATCGGCATCAGCGTTATCGCTGCGGGCAGCTTGGGCCAAGGCCCCGGATCCATCGGCGGCGACCTTGCGGCCCTTGGGGCGGCGCTGTCGCTGGCGGTCACGTTCTCAATCGCAAGGGCTTACAAAGGTGCCAGTATGGTGCCAGCAATTGGATTTGCCGGATTGCTGTCGGGCCTTATGGCCGGCGGACTGGCCGCGGACTTGAGTGTGCCTGCGGACGACATGATCTGGGTAGCGCTGCTTGGGTTGGCGGTGGTGCCGCTGGGGGCTGCACTTCTAGCAACCGGCCCGCGCTATCTGCCCGCCCCGGATGTCAGCCTGATCCTGTTGCTTGAATCAATTTTCGGGCCACTTCTGGTCTGGCTAATCCTGGCTGAAAATCCAGGCACCCACACCCTGATCGGAGGCGCAATTGTGCTGGCCGCAATGGGTCTTCGCAATAGTCTGGCCCTGCGGCGAACGCGATTGGGTTGAGGGGGGTTGCGGGTGGTTGCGGAGTAAAATTGATACGGTGATAACATTTTTATTGTTTATTTTCTGATGCTTAATACAAAACGCGACTACTGGACTAGTCGATCGGTCGATTAGGCTCAGGACTCATTCCCGCAACCAAAAGATAACGATAACAGCGAGGGTGATTGCGGCCAGGAAGATGTCGGCGCAGCGGTCGTAGCGGGTGGCGATGCGGCGCCAGTCTTTGAGGCACCCGAAGGCGTTTTCGATCTTATGCCGCTGTTTGTAGAGGGTTTTATCATAGGCAAAGGGGCGTTTGCGGCAAGCCGTGGACGGGATGCAGGCGCTGATCCCACGCGCGCGAAGGTCGGCGATCAGGGTCGGGGCTGCGGGCAGCCTGTCCAAAAACCCGCGCAGCCCTTTCACATCATGGACCTGCCCGGCGGTCAGATGCAGGACCACAGGCCGCCCGGATTGGTCGCAAGCGGCATGCAGCTTCGTGGTTAATCCGCCCCGCGAGAGCGGCCAAGGGCACGCTCAGCACCCCCTTTTTAAGCAGGCTGGCTGCCGTGCGATGCGCCTTCAGATAGGTGGCGTCGATCTGCACTTGGTCCGGCGGTATGACCCGGGGTAACTCATTGAAGATATGCGTAAAAACCCCATTCTGGACCAGCGGATAAACCGGTTGTAGAGGGACTTGTGCGGGCCATAAACCGCGGGCGCATCCCGCCATTGCATGCCGTTGCGCAGCACGTGTCGATCATCGACACGCGGCACACCGTGGGGTTTCGGAAAATACGGCTCCAACCGCGCCATCTGGGTGGCAGTTAACCAAAAAGGATCGCTCATGATCACCTCCGTTTTGGAGCAAGTAACTCGTGGAATTCAAGCCTTGGGAATCCCCTTATGGGGAGGGTTAATGGGTCCTGAGCCTAGTCGACTGGTCGACCAATCGGTTAGTGGATCAACCGTTTAACCGATCAATCGACTGGATGTTCAGTCAACCTGCCAAGCCAACAATCCATCAAACCAAAAAAACCCGCAAACAGCCCACCCGCTCGCCGCGAAACTTCAATCCGCCACCAACTCCAACCCATCGCGAAACCGCCGCATGTTAATCTGGTACTGTTGCGCCGACAGGCCAAGCATCTTGATCGCTTTGTCGCCAAGCTGGCGCACCACCTTGCCAGGCGCGCCCATCACCAAAGAGCCGTCGGGGATCTCCTTGCCTTCCGTCACCAGCGCCCCCGCGCCGATCAGGCAATTGCGCCCGATCTTAGCACCGTTGAGCACTGTCGCCCCCATGCCGATCAGGGAGTTTTCGCCGATCGTGCACCCATGCAGCATCGCTTTGTGACCAATCGTGCAGTCTTGGCCGATGGTTAACGGGTAGCCAATGTCAGTGTGCATCACCGTATTTTCCTGGATATTACTACCCGCACCGATGAAAATCTGCTCGTTATCGCCGCGCAAGGTGCAGCCAAACCAGATGCCGACACCGGCCTCAATAACCACGTTGCCAATGACATGCGCACCCGGCGCGATCCAGAAATCGCCGTTTTCCGGGGTTTGGGGGGCAATTCCGTCAAGACTATAGCGTGTCATTCAAATGGTCCTCAAATTCGCGGTTCAGTTTGCGCACATGTTCAACCAGCCCGGGGCGGCGTTTTCGTTTCAGGCGCTCTACCGTCAGGATCGCTTCAAGCTTGGCGGCGCAAACTGCAAGGTCGTCATTGATCAAAACGTAGTCATATTCCGCCCAATGACTGATTTCATCGCGCGATTTGGTCATCCGGCCCGCGATAACCTCGGCGCTATCCTGACCGCGTTTGTTCAGCCGCGCTTCCAGTTCGTTAATCGACGGCGGCAGAATGAAGACCGACACCACCGCGTCTTTCAGCGCGGAATTGGTGATCTGCTGACCACCCTGCCAGTCGATATCAAACAAAACATCGCGCCCAGCCGCGATCGCCGCCTCAACCGGCCCCCTGGGGGAGCCATAGAAATTGCCGAATACTTCGGCATTTTCCAGCATATCGCCGTCGTCCACCATCTGCTGGAAGTCCGCGCGGGATTTGAAATAATAATCACGCCCGTCAACTTCACCGGCACGCGGGGCGCGCGTCGTGGCCGAAACCGAAAAGCTGAGGCTTGGATCCCAGGCCATCAGCCCCCGCGCCAGGGTGGATTTGCCCGCCCCTGAAGGGGACGACAGGATCACCAGCAGGCCGCGTCTTGTTTCGTCTTTCATGTCATTCCACGTTCTGAACCTGCTCGCGCATCTGGTCGATCACGGTCTTGAGGTCAAGGCCAATTCGCGTCAACTCGGTCGCGCCGGATTTGGAACACAGCGTGTTGGCTTCGCGATTAAATTCCTGCATCAGGAAATCAAATTTCCGGCCAACCGGGCCTTGTTCCGCCAACAGAACCTCGGCCGCCTCGATATGTGCGCCCAGCCGGTCCAGCTCTTCTGCGACATCGGCTTTGACGGCCAGCATCGCCAGTTCCTGGGCAACGCGGTTTTCGTCAGCCCCGTCGCTGTTTTCCAACACCAGCGCCAGGTTTTGCCGCAAGGTCTGGACCATCTGCTGATGTCGGTCTTTGACCGCATCTTTTGCGGCATCTACCAGGGTTGTGATTCGCGTTAATTGATCCGTCAGGATCGCCTGCAAGGCCAAACCTTCGGCGGCGCGGGCGGCCACGAACGCAGCAATCAGGCCTGCCACCTGCGATTTCAAGGCCACGACAAGGGCCTTTTGGCTGGTTTCGGTGCTTTCGGCCACGTCCAGAACCCCGCGCAGGGCCAGGATTTCAGCCGCTGTGCTGGCCGTCAGATGCAGCCCGTATTCGCCTGCATTGGCCTCCACCTGCTTCAGCGCGTCCAGAATTTTAGCCAGGTGCACTTGGTTCAACGCGGTGGCCGTGGCTGCGGCATCCGCCTGCAAGCGCAGCCCAAGCGTGACATTGCCGCGTGCCAGATTGTCGGTCAGGATCTTGCGGACGACCTGTTCCAGATCCTCCAGCCCCTCGGGCAGGCGCAGGCGGATATCCAGCCCGCGCGCATTGATACTGCGCACTTCCCAACTCCAGCGCGCGCCCTCGCCCGCACCTTTCAGCGCGGCAAATCCAGTCATTGAATTAACCATTTAACAGTTTTTGCCTCACTTTTTATCGCATTTTCTGCAATATTAAGACTTGGGTAAGCTTTGCGAAGATAGGGTTAACAAATTAGACCCCGCTTCACAACATCGCTGACCCAAACCGGGGGCGGTTCAGGTGCAAGGGATGCGGGTCATGGTTGGGTTGTGGAATAAAATGGGAAACGTCACCGATCTGGGGCGTTACAGGAAACCGATGATGAATCCTGTGCTGGTAGAATTGCTGGAGCATTGGGAACGCCTGCGTGCCGGGCGGATCGCGCCGATGCGTTCAGAAATTGATCCGCGGGCAATTGAAAACGTGCTGGAACATGCGTTCATTCTGGAACGTCCGGCCTCGGGCGTGGCGCGGTTTCGCATCGCGGGCATGCAACTGGCCGATCTGATGGGGATGGAAGTGCGCGGCATGCCCGCCGAAACCATCATCAATGCCGAGGATCGGCCGCAGTTTCAGGCCATCCTGAACGGCTTGTTTCAAGACCCCGAGATTATCCAGCTTGATCTGGCAACGGCGCAGCCCGGCCAAACCGGCATCAGGGCAGAAATGCTGCTTTTGCCGATGAAAAACGACCAAGGTGAAATCTCACGCGTGTTGGGCTGCCTGGTCAGTCAGGGTGCGATTTTTGCCCCGCCTTACCGCTTTCATATCCGCAGCCACAAGATCACCCGGATCGTGGGTCAGGCGGATCCGGGTGTCGCGGAAACCCCGGAACAGTCCGTGATCGACACGCGCCCGATAGCCGGGTTTGCCGAAACGCCTGCGGTGTTCAAACCAGCGCCTGTGACGCCAAAACCCGATGATCTGACCGCAAGACCCAGCTACCTGCGGCTTGTCAGCAGTGACGAGGGATGCGGCAGCGCTTAACTGCTTTAGTCCCGACCAGATGCTGACAGCTTGTCAACAACCTGCCGTAAGGCTTTGATTTCCGACAATATTTCTGCCCGGTCCTGCCGGCTGGCATCGGCTGTTGCCTCGGCAAGTTCCGCGTCACCGCTTTCATGTTGGCGCTGCATGGCGTCAACCACGATACCGATAAACAGGTTCAGAACGGTGAAGGACGTGACCAGAATAAAGGGCACGAAAAACAGCCAGGCCAGCGGGAATTCGACCATCACCGGGCGCACCACGCCCATCGACCAGCTTTCCAGCGTCATGATCTGAAACAGCGTATAGGCCGACGCACCAATGGAGCCGAAAAACTCCGGGAAGGCCGTGCCAAACAGCTTGGTCGCCATCACCGAAAACACATAGAACACCAAGGATAACAGCCCGACGATTGAGCCGATCCCCGGCACCGCCGCCAGCAACGCGCCAACCACCCGGCGCATCGAGGGCACCGCCGAGACCAGCCGCAACACCCGAAGGATACGCAAAGCCCGCAGCACCGACAGGCTGCCGGAGGTGGGCAGCAGGGCCATAGTAACCACGATCAGATCAAACAAGTTCCAGGGATCGCGGTGAAAGCGGCGGCGATAGACCAGGACTTTCGCCAATAACTCGGCGACGAAAATCGTTAGAAACACCCGATCCAGCACCGCCAGGAAAGGCCCAGCACTGGCAACAACCGCCTCACTGGTTTCAAGTCCAAGCGTGATCGCATTCAGCACGATCACAACAATGATCGCGTTCTGAAATGTCGCTGTTTCCAGCACCGCCTGCACCCGGCCCAAAGGCCCGGGTTGCGATGGTGGAATGCGCCGTAAATCTGGTTGATCGTTGCCCGCTGTCACGTTCTGACCCTTCTGTGCGGCACCTCTGGGGGGCCATTATCTGCTATTGTCATAACCACTGTCATGGTTTGCCCGGCAACCCCTAAATTGGGGTTCCCAGGGCCATCGTCAACGCGTCAAACCGATCCCGGTTCAGTTTCACGACCGATTGCCGCCAGTTTCAATGCGCCTGACACGCAAAAAGCCCCGGGCGATCCCAGGGCTTTTGCACAGTTCAGGGCGGCAAAGGTTAAACCGCTGCCCGCTGTTCCGTCACCCGCTGGGCCAGTTCTTCTGATACCAGAAACGCCAGTTCCAGCGATTGGCTGGCATTGAGGCGCGGGTCACACGCGGTGTGATAGCGATCCGACAGATCCTCGTCGGTGACGGCGCGCACGCCGCCTGTGCATTCGGTCACGTCCTTGCCGGTCATTTCAAAATGCACGCCACCGGGATATGTGCCCTCGGCCTTGTGGATTTCAAAGAATTCCCGCACTTCGCGCAAGACACTTTCAAACGGTCGGGTTTTATAGCCCGACGCCGCCTTGATCGTGTTGCCATGCATCGGATCACACGACCAGACGACCTTGAAGCCCTCTTCCTGCACTGTCTGGATCAGACGCGGCATGTGATCGCCGACCTTGCCCGCACCAAACCGGTTGATCAGGGTCAGACGCCCGGCTTCGTTGTCAGGGTTCAGCTTGTTGATCAGCACTTTCAGATCATCGGTGGTGATCGACGGGCCGCATTTCAGCCCGATCGGGTTTTGCACACCGCGACAGAATTCGACATGTGCGCCATCCGGCTGACGGGTGCGATCCCCGATCCACAGCATATGGCCCGAACCCGCGATATTCGCACCAGTGGTTGAATCCACCCGGCAAAGCGCCTCTTCATATTCCAGCAACAAGGCCTCGTGGCTGGTGTAAAAATCGACTGTGTGCAGCTTGTGCGTCGTGCCCCCATTGACGCCCGCCGCCGTCATGAAATCCAAAGCGTCGGAAATCCGGTTGGCCAGATCGCGGTAGCGTTCGGCGTTTTCACCTTCGGCAAAGCCCAGGGTCCAGCTGTGGACCCGGTGAATATCGGCGTAGCCGCCCTGGCTGAAGGCGCGCAACAGGTTCAAGGACGCAGCCGCCTGGGTGTAGGCCTGCAACATCTTGCTGGGGTCGGGGATGCGGCTTTCAGGGGTGAAGTCCAGCTCGTTAATGATGTCACCGCGGTAGCTGGGCAATTCGACCCCGCCAATGGTTTCCGTATCGGCTGAACGCGGCTTGGCAAATTGACCGGCCATCCGGCCAACCTTGACCACTGGGCATTTCGCGCCAAAGGTTAGAACGACTGCCATTTGCAGCATCACCCGGAAGGTGTCGCGGATCGTATCGGCGGAAAATTCGGCAAAGCTTTCGGCACAATCGCCGCCTTGCAGCAGAAACGCCCGGCCTTCGGCAACCTCGGCCAATTGCGCGCGCAAGCGCCGCGCTTCGCCGGCGAAAACCAGCGGCGGGTATTTTGAAAGCTGCGTTTCGACCGCTGCCAGGGCGGCCGGATCGGTATATTCCGGCATCTGAATCCGGGGCTTGCTGCGCCAGTCAGATTTGTTCCAGACCCGTGTCATTGCCTTAACTCCGTCCAATTTTCCTGAAGCTGGCCTTATAGGTAACCGATTTACACTTGACCAGTAAATAACCGGAGAATTCGCCCCGGATAATGCCCGGCTTGCCGGTTTTCCGCTTGAAGTGGCGCATCGGCTCTGCTTTTGCTGCTATCTATGTCGCAAACGGACTGATTCCGTCTGGCTTTGGCGGTGCGAAAGGAATGGTTAGTGATGCCAAAACCCGATCAGACACCAAGTCGGCATTTTGTCTTTCTATTGTTGAAGAATTTTTCGATGGCGGCCTTCGTTTCGGCCATCGAACCCTTGCGCATTGCCAACCGGGTCGGCGGGGCTGAGCTTTACTCCTGGTCATTGGCCAGCGAGTCCGGCGATCAGGCCGAAGCGTCCAGTGGCGTCACCCTGAAAGTTGATATGGGGCTCGACGAGGTCAAGCGCGGCGACACCATTATGGCCTGCGGCGGCGTACATATCAAAGATGCGACCACCAAACCTGTGTTGAATTGGCTGCGCCGCGAGGCCCGCAAAGGGGTTGGCATCGGTGGCCTCTGCACCGCGTCTTATACCCTGGCCAAGGCCGGGCTGCTGGACGGGCGCAAATGCACGATCCACTGGGAAAATCACGACAGTTTTGAAGAGGAATTCCTGGAAGTTGAGCTGACAAAGTCGATCTATGTCGTTGATGGCAACCGCTATTCCAGTGCGGGCGGCATGTCGTCGCTTGATCTGATGCTGAACGTGATTGCCTCGGACCACGGCCAGGAACTGGCCAATACGGTGGCCGATCAGCTGATCTATACCTCGATCCGCACTGATCGCGACGAACAGCGTCTGTCGATCCCGACCCGGATCGGTGTGCGCCATCCCAAACTGTCGACCGTCATCCAGATGATGGAGGCCAATATCGAGGAACCGGTTTCCCCCTCGATCCTGGCCCGCGATGTCGGCATGTCAACGCGCCAGCTTGAACGGCTGTTTCGCCGCTATCTCAACCGCTCGCCGAAGCGGTATTATATGGAACTGCGGCTGCAAAAGGCCCGCAACCTGTTGATGCAAACGGATATGAGTGTGATCAACGTCGCCCTGGCCTGCGGATTTGCCTCCCCCAGCCATTTCTCAAAATGCTACCGGGCGCATTATGACACCACCCCTTACCGCGAGCGCGGATCGCAAGCATCGCTGTCTTAAGCCTCGTTTGGGCCATCCTGAAACATCTTTATTGCCGAAATACTCAGACCCGTCGCCCGGTCAGGGCGGCTGAAAATCGTGGCCCGAAGGGCCGCAGTTGACCTTAGCAACACGGTCTATCTTCTTTACTTTACGTCACTTTCAGACGTAAAATTCCATCTTTCCATTTAATCAGTGCCGCTCTAATGTACGCGACACTGAATTCACCAACGGGAGATAAAAAATGAAAAAACTGCTTCTTGCAACTGCAGCCATTGCCCTGACGGCGACCGCTGTTTCCGCTGAAGAAATCAAGCTTGGCGTGATCTTTGGCTTTACCGGCCCAATCGAATCGCTGACACCACAAATGGCTGATGGCGCTGAGCTGGCCATGAAGGAAGTCACTGATTCCGGTAAATTGCTGGACGGCTCCTCCGTCACCAGTGTTCGGGCTGACTCAACCTGTATCGACTCTGCTGCTGCCACAGCGGCTGCCGAGCGTCTGATCACATCAGACAAAGTTTCCGGCATCGTTGGCGCTGACTGCTCCGGCGTGACCGGCGCGATCCTGCAAAACGTTGCGCGCACCAATGGTGTCGTGATGATTTCGCCATCCGCCACCTCGCCTGCTTTGTCGACCGCTGAAGATGACGGCTTGTTCTTCCGCACCGCCCCTTCGGATGCACGTCAAGGCCAGGTCATGACCGAAGTGCTGATGGAACAAGGCATCAAGACCGTCGCTGTCACCTATACCAACAACGACTACGGCAAAGGTCTGGCCGATGCGTTCCAGGCTGCGTTTGAAGCGGCTGGCGGCACTGTCAGCATCAACACATCGCACGAAGACGGCAAAGCCGACTATTCGGCTGAAGTTGGTGCCCTGGCCTCGGCCGGTGGTGATCGTCTGGTGGTTGCCGGGTATGTCGACCAAGGCGGTTCGGGCATTGTTCGCGCATCGCTTGACACCGGTGCGTTTGACACGTTCCACTTCCCGGATGGCATGATCAGCACTAAGCTGGAAGAGAATTTCGGCGAAGAGATCGACGGCTCAACCGGTCAACATCCTGGCACGGACAGCCCGGGTGCGTCGATGATGAAAGACATGGGCGATGCCAACGGTTTTGACGGCACCTCCCCTTTCGTGCCTGAATCCTATGACGCTGCTGCCTTGATCATGCTGGCGATGCAGGCTGCCGGTTCGGCTGACCCTGCGGATTACAAATCCAAGATCATGGACGTGGCCAACGCCCCGGGTGAGAAAATCTTCCCAGGCGACCTTGGCAAAGCGCTTGAGATCCTGGCAGCAGGCGGCGATATCGACTATGTCGGCGCCTCGGCGGTTGAATTGATCGGCCCGGGTGAATCGGCTGGCAACTATCGCCAGATCGAACTGAGCGGTGGCAAGATCACAACCGTCAAGTTCCGCTAAGACGCCTGACACAAGACTTCAGACAGCCCGGGATCCCTCGGGCTGTTTGTTTATCATGGGGGGTGAGACATGATTGTCGTTGAAGATCTTCACAAACATTTCGGCGGGTTTCGCGCCGTTGACGGCGCGTCGCTTGAGATCGCCAAAGGCTCCATCACTGGTCTGATCGGCCCCAATGGTGCCGGAAAAACCACCCTTTTCAATGTGATCGCCGGGGTTCTTAAGCCAACTTCTGGCCGCGTCACGATGGAGGGTGAGGACATTACCGGCCTGCCCCCGCATGACTTATTTCACAAAGGTCTGCTGCGCACTTTTCAGATCGCGCATGAGTTTTCGTCGATGACCGTGCGCGAAAACCTGATGATGGTGCCGGGTGGGCAATCAGGTGAAACCCTGTGGAACACCTGGTTTCGCCGCGGTGCTGTTGCCGGGGAAGAGGCAACGCTGGCCAAGAAAGCCGATGAAGTGCTGGAGTTTCTGACGATAGACCACCTGTCCGATGAAAAGGCCGGCAATCTGTCAGGCGGGCAGAAAAAGCTGCTGGAACTGGGCCGGACCATGATGGTTGACGCCAAAGTGGTGTTTCTGGATGAGGTCGGTGCCGGTGTGAACCGCACGCTTCTGAACACCATTGCCGACGCGATTGTGCGCCTGAACAAAGAGCGTGGCTATACGTTCTGTGTGATCGAACATGACATGGATTTCATCGCCAAGCTGTGTGACCCGGTGATCTGTATGGCCGAGGGACATGTGCTTGCCGAAGGCACGATTGACGAGATCAAGAACAACGAGCAGGTGATCGAGGCCTATCTGGGCACGGGCCTGAAAAACAAGGTGAAAGTGGGGGTTGCAGGATGATGCCGGGTCTTTTTTGGCCGGTGTCGGAGCCTCCGGCGGGGATATTTATGAAAGAAAGATGCGGGTGTCAGCGATGACCGAGCCTTTTTTGATCGGTGAAAACATGACCGGCGGCTATGGCAAAGGGGCAGATATTCTGCACAGTTGCACGGTTGCGGTTGATCCCGGGGAAATCGCGGTGATTGTCGGGCCAAATGGCGCGGGCAAATCCACGGCGATGAAAGCGATTTTCGGGATGCTGAACGTGCGCTCGGGCGCTGTGCGTCTGGATGGGGAGGATATCACCCATCTCAGCCCGCAGGACCGGGTGGCCAAGGGCATGGCCTTCGTGCCGCAGACCCAAAATATTTTCACCTCGATGACGGTGGAAGAAAACCTGGAAATGGGCGCGTTTTTGCGCCGGGACGACATCAACGAGACGATGGAGCAGGTTTATGACCTGTTCCCGATCCTTCGAGACAAGCGCCGCCAGGCTGCGGGCGAATTGTCAGGCGGGCAGCGCCAGCAGGTGGCGGTCGGCCGGGCTTTGATGACCAAGCCCAAGGTTTTGATGCTGGATGAGCCGACAGCAGGGGTTTCGCCGATCGTGATGGACGAGTTGTTTGATCGCATCATCGAAGTCGCGCGCACCGGGATTTCCATTCTGATGGTGGAACAAAACGCCCGCCAGGCGCTGGCCATTGCCGATAAAGGCTACGTGCTGGTGCAGGGCGAAAACCGCTTTACCGATACCGGGGCTGCCTTGCTGGCAGATCCTGAAGTGCGCAAAAGCTTCTTGGGGGGCTAGGACATGGTCGATATTCTGAACGCCCTGGTCGTGATGGCCAATTTCGTTTTCATCCCTGCCATTGCCTATGGCAGCCAATTGGCCTTGGGGGCGCTGGGGATCACGCTGATCTACGGTATTTTGCGGTTTTCCAACTTTGCCCACGGCGACACGATGGCCTTTGGGGCGATGACCGTGATTCTTGTCACCTGGTGGATGCAAAGCAAGGGCGTGTCAATTGATCCGCTGCCAACTGCGCTGTTGGCCCTGCCCTTTGGCATTGTCGTTTCCGCCCTGATGTTGCTGGGCACGGATCGGTTGGTTTACCGGTTTTACCGCCGACAAAAAGCTGCGCCGATTATTCTAGTGATGGCGTCCCTTGGGGTGATGTTCATCATGAACGGGCTGGTGCGTTTCATCATCGGCCCCAATGATCAGCGCTTTGCCGATGGCGCCAGGTTCATCATTAGATCAACCGATTTCAAGGAGATGACGGGCTTGCAGGAAGGCCTGACGATCAAGGTCAGCCAAGGCATCACGGTGGTGACAGCGGTGATTGTGGTTGCCGCATTGTTCTGGTTTTTGAACCGCACCCGTACCGGGAAATCCATGCGGGCTTTTTCTGACAATGAAGATCTGGCGCTTCTATCGGGCATCAATCCTGAGCGCGTGGTCACAATTGTCTGGATCCTTGTCGCGATCCTGGCGACGGTTGCCGGCACGCTTTACGGGCTTGATAAAAGCTTCAAGCCCTTCACCTTCTTTCAGCTGCTGCTGCCGATGTTTGCCGCTGCCATTGTTGGCGGCCTGGGCAATCCCTTGGGGGCGATTGCCGGTGGATTTGTCATCGCCTTTTCCGAGGTGACCGTGACCTATGCGTTCAAAAAGGCCGCGACTTACGTGCTGCCGGATAGTATGGCACCGGATACGTTGGTGCAGTTGCTGTCCACGGATTACAAATTCGCCGTCTCGTTTTCGATCCTGATCCTGGTGCTATTGTTCAGGCCCACGGGTATATTCAAGGGGCAAGCCACATGAATTATCGCAACATCCTTTTGTTTGCCGTCGTGTTTGGCCTGTTGATCGGGGTTGGCTTTGTCCAAAGCTGGTCGGTTGCCTTCGCGCTGTTGAACCTGTGTCTGATTTCGTCGGTCATGGCGCTGGGGGTGAACATTCAATGGGGCTATGCCGGGCTGTTTTCGGTCGGCACGATGGGTTTTGTCGCCCTTGGCGGGGTCGCAACGGTGGTCACCTCAATGCCGCCGGTGAAGGAAGCTTGGGCTGCCGGTGGTTTGGGCGTGTTTTCCGCCATTTTGATTGCCGTGCTGACGATGGTTGCGGCGGTGCAGGTCTGGAAGCGCATGCCCAAAGGGCGCAACCGCTCGCTGGCGATGGCGGCGGTACTGGTGATCGGCTTTGTGCTTTATCGCTATGTGTTTGATCCAGCGGTTGCGGCGATTGAAAGCGTTAATCCGGCTGGCGAAGGCTATCTTGGCGGGCTTGGTCTGCCGATCCTGGTTGCCTGGCCGGTTGGCGGCTTGCTGGCCGCCGGGGCTGCCTGGGTGATTGGCAAAATCTCGCTTGGTTTGCGCTCGGACTATCTGGCGATTGCGACCCTTGGGATTTCCGAGATTATTATCGCTGTGATCAAGAACGAAGACTGGCTGACGCGCGGTGTGAAGAACGTCAACGGCATCCCCCGTCCGACCGCTTATGAGGTTGATTTGCAGGCCGATCCCGTGTTCATTTCCTGGGCCGACTGGATCGGGCTTGGGGCGGTTGATGCGTCGTCGCTTTATGTCAAAATCTCCTATGCGTTCCTATTTGTGATCGTGCTGGCCATCATCATGTGGATGTCCGAAAGCGCTTTGAAATCGCCCTGGGGGCGGATGATGCGCGCCATTCGTGACAATGAAGAAGCCGCCGAGGCGATGGGCAAAGACGTCACCAAACGGCATTTGCAGGTGTTCATTCTTGGCTCTGCCGTGTGCGGGATTGCCGGGGCGATGCTGACCTCGATGGACGGGCTTTTGACGCCGGGGACATATAACCCCTTGCGCTTCACCTTTCTGATCTGGGTGATGGTGATCGTTGGCGGGTCGGGCAATAACTGGGGCTCGGTGCTGGGCGGATTTCTGATCTGGTTCCTGTGGATCGAGGTAGAGCCTTTGGGCCTGTGGCTGATGGATTGGATGACCGCTGGCATGGCCGAGGGCAATGCGCTGCGCGAACATCTGCTGGATTCAGCCGCCCATATGCGCCTGCTGACAATGGGTGTGATCCTGTTGCTGGTGCTGAGGTTCAGTCCGCGTGGGTTGATCCCCGAGAAATAGGATTAATCCGGCTTTGGTTTCTGACTTTTGTGGCTGTGTGCGGCCAGGTCCGCACGCAGCCGGTCAAGATCGGCCAAAAAAGCGTCGGCATCGCCGTAATCTGAGAAATCGGCATAGTGGCCATGCGCGCTGATTACCCGGCGGGCATGTTTGATCGGGCACCAGTATTTCCCGGTTCTGGCGGCGACTTCGCGGACATAGCCGATCACGCCAGTGGCATAGGCACAGTAAGCGCAGTTGAGTTTCTGAAGTGCGTTCAGATAGGCCAGATAGTGGCGGTCAAACACCAGATAGTCCGCCCGGCATACCTTTGTTATCCCGTAGACCGGGAAGCAAATCGCCTGGTATAGGCTGACGAACAAATCAAGCAGCGCGAAGGGCAGGATCATCGCGTAGATGATCGGCGCGGTAATGACGGTTTGAAACCGTGCCCGGCGCAGGAAGTCCCACAAGCCGATTTTGGCGGCCCTATGTCGGCGCTGCACTTCGACTTCAAACACCACCTTTCCCTATTCCAAACCAACCTTCAACTCGGACCGGCGACGCGCGAATTCGGCCTCCAGCCGGTCGTCCAAATCCTTGATCGTTTTGATGAGGATGTCGATTTGCGATGGCATGTCGGTTCTCCGGTTGCGGGTGCCACAGGGTAGCGGCAATCACCTTGTGTGGGAACCGTGGCAGGATGTGTGGGGGTTTGGGGGGATTGAAATGGGAGGGGTGGTGAGCTGGGGGGCCATGAAATCGGTGGGCTGCGTGATTGGATGGCCGAACCGTCAACCAGTCGATTAATCGATCGCTCGGTCGGTTGACCAACCGATTGATCAACTGGTCAATCAGTTGATTAACCAGCTAATCGGCCAGTCGATTGGTCGACTAGTCCAATAGTCGACTACTCTCCTAGTCGAACCGAAATGTTAACACTTGCATACCTCTGAAAGCGCCGCCACAGGGCCTTTGCGCAACTGGGTGACAGCCAAAACCGAACCACTGCCTGCGGAAAAAGCCGCATCCCGACTTGCGCACAGGCCCAAGCCCCGGCACTGTTTTTTCTGGTGATATTCAAAACCCGGAGCAGACTTATGAAAACTTCTACCCGTGTCGTGGTGATTGGCGGCGGTGTTGTCGGGGCCTCGGTCCTTTATCATCTGACCAAGCTCGGCTGGTCGGATGTGATGCTGGTTGAGCGGTCTGAATTAACGTCTGGCTCCACTTGGCACGCGGCGGGTGGGTTTCATACGTTGAACGGCGACACCAATATGGCGGCTTTGCAGGGCTACACGATCCGGCTCTACCGTGAGCTGGAAGACCTGACCGGCATGTCCTGCGGGCTGCATCACGTCGGCGGCGTCACCCTGGCCGACACGCCGGAGCGGTTTGATATGCTGAAGGCCGAACGCGCCAAGCATCGCTTCATGGGGCTGGAAACCGAGATTGTCAGCCCGGAAGAAATCCTGAAGCTGGCACCGATCACCAATATCAACGGCGTTCTTGGCGGGCTTTACGACCCGCTTGACGGCCATCTTGATCCGTCCGGCACGACCCATGCTTATGCCAAGGCGGCGCGGATGGCCGGGGCGGAAATCGTGCTGCGCAATCCGGTGGTTGAGACCAACCAGCGCGCTGACGGAACCTGGGATGTGGTCACAAAACTTGGCACGATCCATGCTGAACATGTGGTTAATGCTGGCGGTTTGTGGGCGCGCGAGGTCGGAGCTTTGGCCGGGGTTTATCTGCCGCTGCACCCGATGGAGCATCAATATATCGTCACCGAAGACCTGCCGGAAATCTATGATCGGGCGCAGGAGCATCCGCATGTGATGGACCCTGGTGGTGAAAGCTATCTGCGCCAGGAAGGCCGCGGATTGTGCATCGGCTTTTATGAACAGCCCTGCAAACCCTGGGCGATTGACGGCACACCGGAAGATTTC
>CAYXXQ010000028.1:0-18064 GCA_964469075.1 uncultured Rhodobacter sp. | reverse complement strand
ATCAAGGATCAGGAAAACGATTCCGAAGGGCTGGCGATCAGTGCGTCCGGGCAGGTTTATGTGTCCTATGAGGGGTTGGATCGGGTTTGGCAGCATGATCTGTCGGGCCGGTTTTTGACCAGCCTGCCATCCCATGCCGATTTCGCGACCTTCCAGGATAACTCAGCGCTAGAGGCATTGGCGGTCGATCAGGCCGGCACACTTTACACCCTGCCGGAGCGATCCGGCAAGCTAGATCGCCCCTTTCCCCTTTACCGTTTTTCCGGGGGGGTATGGCGCAAAGGCCTGTCGATCCCGCGCCGAGGCAGGTTTCTACCGGTCGGTCTTGATTTCGGACCCGACGGCCGTTTGTACCTGCTTGAGCGTGATTTCATCTGGTATGGCGGGTTTTCCAGCCGCATTCGCCGCTTTGATCTGACCCAAAGCGGGCTGGTTAACGAGGTCACTTTGCTGGAAAGCCGCTATGGTGATTTTGAAAATCTGGAAGGTATCGCGGTTTGGCAAGACACCAATCAGGACATCCGCATCACGCTGATTTCGGACGATAATTTTAACCTGCTGTTATCAACCAAATTCGTTGAATTGCGCCTGCCCGTCGAAGTGGCGGACTGACGTAACCGCTAATCAGACGGGCCTATTGTTCTTCGCAGCGCTTCAACTCGGCCATTGCGTCCTGGGCGGTTTCGACGAAATGAAACAGCTCCAGATCTTTGCGTGAAATCGTTCCGGCATCGGCCAGAGCGTCCCAATTAATGATGCGCTGCCAGAAGTCCTTGCCAAACAGTAAGATCGGGATCTTGTCCATCCGGTCCGTTTGGATCAGGGTCAGGCTTTCAAACAGCTCGTCCAGGGTGCCAAAACCGCCGGGGAACACGACAATTGCCTTGGCGCGCAGCAGGAAGTGCATCTTGCGGATGCCGAAGTAATGGAAGTTAAAGCATAATTCCGGCGTGGCATATTTGTTCGGCGCCTGTTCATGCGGCAACACGATGTTCAGCGAGATTGACTTGCCGCCAGCCTCGGCTGCGCCGCGATTGCCGGCCTCCATCACGCCTGGGCCGCCGCCGGTGACGATCACGTCGCGACAACCGCCGGTTTCCAGACTGCGCTGGGTGCAAAGGCGGGCAAATTCCTGCGCTTCGGTGTAGTATTTTGACAGTTCCGCCAGCGTTTCGGTTTTCGCCTCGGATTTGCGCACGGGATCGGGGATGCGCGCGCCGCCAAACAACACGATGGTGCTTTCAATCCCCAGTTCTTCCAGTGCCATCTGCGGCTTTAACAGCTCCAGTTGCAGGCGCACCGGGCGCAATTCGTCCCGGCACAGGAAATCCGGATCGTTAAACGCCAGCCGATAGGTCGGTGAGCGTGTTTGCGGCGTGTCCGGCGTATGTTTGGTTTTGATGATATCTTCGCGGGCATCCGGAAAACGCCTTGCTGGATTATGCTCGTTCATCGGGGACCCCTGATATGGCTGGCGGTTCATTCGCCGTTGTCGCATTGCGCGTTGTTTGACAAAGACCTATAGGCTGTCAACGGAACAGACCAGTCACTTGTTGGAGACAAACAATGCCAAACGCCTCGCTTGAAACCGCGATTGAAGCCGCTTGGGAAGATCGGGACGCGATCACGCCAGCCACTAAAGGCGCGACGCGCGATGCGATCGAGGCGACGCTGGCTGCCCTTGACAGTGGCAAGTTACGCGTGGCGGAACGGCAGGCAGATGGTCAGTGGCATGTGAACCAATGGGCTAAAAAAGCGGTGCTGCTGGGGTTTCGCATCAAGGAAATGGAACAACAGACAGGTGGTGCGCAAGGCGGTGGCTGGTGGGACAAGGTTGACAGCAAATTCAAAGGCTGGGGCGACGATCAGTGGAGGGCGGCCGGATTTCGCGCTGTGCCAAGCTGTGTCGTCCGCAAATCCGCCTTTATCGCGCCGGGCGTGGTTTTGATGCCGTCTTTCGTCAACCTTGGCGCCTATGTCGACGAAGGCACGATGGTGGACACCTGGGCCACGGTTGGTTCCTGCGCGCAGATCGGCAAGAACGTGCATTTGTCCGGCGGTGTCGGCATTGGTGGCGTGTTGGAGCCGATGCAGGCCGGGCCGACGATCATTGAAGACAATTGTTTTATCGGCGCGCGCTCTGAGGTGGTTGAAGGCTGCATCGTGCGTGAAGGCTCGGTTCTGGGGATGGGCGTGTTTATCGGCCAGTCGACCAAGATCGTTGACCGCGAAACCGGTGAAGTGATGTATGGCGAAGTGCCTGCGGGATCGGTCGTGGTCGCGGGATCGATGCCGTCAAAGAACGGCGTGAATCTTTATTGTGCCGTGATCGTCAAGAAGGTGGATGCCAGGACGCGGTCAAAAACCTCGATCAACGAGCTTTTGCGTGACTGAGAAGAAGAAACTGACTAGTGAGTTCGAGGCATTCCGTCGTGAGTGTGTCGACCTAGCAATCCTGATAAACACGTTTGATGCGCTTTTCACTGAAGAGTCGCAAAAGGAAAGCTACGCAGACATTGCCCCAACGTTCTTCGCTGATCTGAATCTGTGGCTGATCAATCTATACTATCTTGGCGCGTTCCGCCTGCTTGACAAAGATAAGACAATTGGGCGCAGCAACCTGACCGCGAACTACTTTGTTGACCGACTAAGGACGATCCGTAACTCGACCGAAGAAATTGAAACGCTGCTTGCGCGCCTGAATTGTTACAAGAAATCGATCCAGTTGGCGCGGCACCGCGTCGTGGCACACGCAGATCTAGAGGCGATAACCAGGGAACAGGAACTTGGGGCACACGATCAGTCCTGCGCACTTCTTTTTCGCCGAGATCTTCAGGATTTTTGTGATGCAGTGGGCCGACAGGTTGGATCCGGGCCTTCCGAATTCATAAACATACCACCAGGAGACGTCTGGAATCTGATAATGGCCCTCCGCGAGTACAAGAAAATGAAAGCGAAACCAAGTGACTGACAGGCCGAAACTTCCGCAAAAGGTATATACCCTTCTGATTGAGGTTGGCCGCAATCCCGGCGATGGTTTGCCCAAAGGGGCCACCGGGGCGGCCTTGATGTGTTACGCCAGCGGCATTGACGAGGCCGAGGCCGTGCGCGAAACCGTGGCGATCCTGAAACAGGCGGATTTGGCGCCCCTGGATGTGACCGGTTATGGCACACTGGAAGAGCGGTTGGCCGAGGGCCATGACATCCCCGAGGAAGAGCGCGCGTTGATGGCGCGGGCGCAGGAAGAAAACTCGGTCATTGTGGCGCAGATGACGCCGTTTTTTGAGGATAAGAAATGACCGCGCGTGACAGCAACGGGGCCGCGCTTGACGATGGCGATACCGTCATGGTGATCAAGGATCTGAAGGTCAAAGGCATGTCGAAAACCCTGAAACGCGGCAGCCATATCAAGGGCATTCGTCTGACCGGCAACCCCGAACAGATCGAATGCAGGATCGGCAAATCAACCATCGTGTTGAAGACCGAGTTCATGAAAAAGGTGTAATATGGCAGCGATTTTTCTGGACCTTGACGGCACGTTGCTGGACCCGAAAGAAGGGATCACAAAGTCAATTCAATACGCCCTGTCCCAACTGGGGGCCGAGGTTCCCAGCCAGTCAGAACTGACCTGGTGCATCGGCCCGCCATTGTGGGACTCGTTTCGGGTGCTGCTGGGCGAACGTGCCGATGTTTCAGCAGCGGTTGATTATTACCGCGAACGCTATACCGACACCGGCATGTATGAGGCGGATGTCTACGATGGGATTGGCGAGATGCTGATGGATCTGCGCGACACTGGCCTGCCGCTTTATATCGCGACCTCCAAACCTCATGCCTATGCCAACACCATCGTTGAACATTTCGGGCTGGCGCATTTTGTTGACGGGTTGTTCGGCTCGGAACTGGATGGCACCAATTCCGCCAAGACGGATTTGCTGGCCTTCGCGCTGGCTGAAACCGGGGCTGACCCCTACCGGTCGGTGATGATCGGTGATCGGCATCTTGATATTCTGGGCGCGCAAAACAACGACATCCCGTCTCTGGGCGTCCTCTGGGGATATGCCGATGAGGGGGAGTTGCACATGGCCGAGGCCGACGCGCTGGCCGGTGACCCCGAAGAAGTGGCCGAGATTGTCACCGATCTGCTGGGTCTGGAAGACTGACCCGGCGATTTTCGGTTTTGGCCTTGTTGGAGCAAGCGATGCTTCGTAATCTTCAGGCGATACGCGCTGAAAACAGACCCAAGGGCTGCCATGACTGACACAATTGACCCGGTTGAACTGACGGCATCCCTGATCCGCTGTCCGTCCGTCACGCCCGAAGAGGGCGGGGCGATTACCCTTTTGGAAGGGCTTCTGGCGGGGGCCGGTTTCGTCTGCACGCGGGTTGATCGCGGCGGCGTGGCCAACTTGTTTGCCCGCTGGGGGCAAGGGAAGAACGGCCGGACTTTTGGCTTCAATGGCCATACCGATGTTGTGCCGGTCGGCGATGTTGTTGCCTGGACCGCCGATCCTTTTGGTGCCGAAATCCGCGACGGGGTGATGTATGGGCGCGGTGCGACCGACATGAAATCCGGGGTTGCGGCCTTTGCGGCGGCTGCGATTGATTTCGTGCGGGAAACCCCACCTGACGGGTCAATCGTACTGGCAATCACTGGCGACGAGGAAGGCGATGCCACCGATGGCACCGTCGCGCTGCTGGACTGGATGGCCGCCAAGGGCGAAAAAATCGACCATTGTCTGGTGGGGGAGCCG
Source organism: uncultured Rhodobacter sp. (assembly GCA_964469075.1). Taxonomy (GTDB): domain Bacteria; phylum Pseudomonadota; class Alphaproteobacteria; order Rhodobacterales; family Rhodobacteraceae; genus UBA5972. The sequence goes on along the minus strand of CAYXXQ010000028.1, from coordinate 13,310 downwards.
ACTTGCCCAAACGACATGGGCGACATGATCAAGATCGGGCGACGCGGCTCGATGACGGCATATTTCACCGCGACGGGCGTGCAGGGGCATTCGGCCTATCCGCACCGGGCGCGCAATCCGGTGCCTGTGACAGCGCGGCTGATGGATCGGCTGGCCAGTTATGACTTTGACACTGGCACCGATCATTTTGAGGCTTCGACCCTGGCCGTGACCACGATTGATACCGGAAATCCGGCCAATAACGTGATCCCAGCGGAATGCCGGGCGACCGTCAATATCAGGTTCAATGACGCGCACAGCTCTGCCAGCATTTCCCGCTGGCTTGAGGATCAGGCTGATAGTCTGGCCGCAGAAACCGGCATCGGCATCGCGATGCGCTTGCAAGTTTCGGGCGAAAGCTTTCTGACGGAGCCAGGCGAATTGTCCGATCTGGTGGCGCAATCGGTGACGGCGGAAACCGGGCTGGTGCCGGAATTGTCAACCTCGGGCGGCACGTCCGATGCGCGGTTCATCAAGGATCATTGCCCGGTGGTTGAATTCGGGCTGGTCGGCAAGACCATGCACCAGGTTGATGAGCGGGTGCCGGTGGTGCAAATCCATCAGCTTAAGGCGATCTACAGCCGTATCCTGCGGGGATATTTTGGCGGCTAGGCCAACCCTTGTTATCATGGTGAAACAGCCAAGGCCGGGCCGGGTGAAAACCCGCTTGGGACGTGACATCGGGCAGGTTCAGGCAGCCTGGTGGTTTCGCCATCAAAGCCTATCCTTGATCCGGCGTTTGGCGCGCGACCACCGCTGGCAGGTGGTGTTGGCGGTTTCGCCAGATGCCGAAGGACTGCAAAGCCGGGTTTGGCCTAGGCATATCGCCCGGCTGCCGCAAGGCCGGGGCGATTTGGGCGACCGGATGGCACGCGTTTTCAAGCGGCTGACACCTGGGCCGGTTGTGTTGATCGGCGCAGATATTCCGGCGGTCAGGCCTGGCCATATCGCCCATGCGTTTCAGGCACTTGGTAATCACGACATGGTTTTCGGCCCGGCCACGGATGGTGGTTTTTGGCTGGCGGGCATGAAAAAGGCGCCGCAGGGTCTGTTTCAGAACGTCCGATGGTCCAGCGAATTTGCCCTGGCGGACAGCGTCGCGGGCCTGTCCCGACAGCGGATCGCTTTTGCGGATAGGTTGCAAGATGTTGACACTGCGCGTGATCTCAGAACGGTTTGACACGCGTTTTGGCATGACGCCCGCAGCACGGCGTGATAAGCGGCTTTCATGACACAGCTTCCGACCAAAACCGATCTGATCAAATGGATCGAAGACAACCCCGGCAAATCCAGCAAGCGCGATATCGCGCATGCTTTTGGCATCAAGGGCGCTGACCGGATCGACCTGAAACGGATGCTGAAAGAGCTGACCGCAGAAGGGCATCTGGAAAAGCGTCGCAAGGATTACAGCGACCCTGATGTATTGCCGCCGGTCGCCGTTTTGAAGGTCAGCCCGCCGGATCGCGACGGTGATCTGTTTGCCGCCCCGATGGACTGGAAGGGCCAGGGGGAGGAGCCGCGGGTGCTGATCCTGGGCCAACCCGGCGACAAGGCGCTGGGCACGGGCGATCGGATCCTGGCGCGCCTGACCGCGACCCCCGGCAAGGACCATGCCTATGAGGGCAAGGTCATTCGCAAGATCGGCGCGGCCCCGTCGCGGATTTTGGGGCTATACCGCGTCGGCTCGGAAGGCGGGCGGATCATGCCGATTGAAAAAGGCTCGGATCGGGAATGGATGGTTGGCGACCGCGATGCCTTGAACGCCAAGGATGGTGAACTGGTCGAGGCCGAGCAGACCGGCCCGAAATCCCGAATGGGCCTGCCGCGCGCCAAAATCGTGACGGTTCTCGGCGACCCGATGGCTCCGAAATCGGTGTCGCTTTATGCCATTCATACCCACGGTATCCGCGATGAATTTCCGGCCGAGGTATTGCTTGAGGCCGAACAGGCCAAGCCCGTCAAACTTGGCCCGCGTGAGGATCTGACCCATCTGCCTCTGATCACTATTGACCCGATTGATGCGCGTGACCGGGACGACGCGGTCTATGCGCATGCCGATGACGACCCCGCCAACGACGGTGGTTTCGTCGTCTGGGTCGCGATTGCCGATGTTGCGCATTATGTGACGCCAGGCTCGGAACTGGATCGCGAAGCGCGCACGCGCGGTAACTCCACCTATTTCCCGGATCGGGTGGTGCCGATGCTGCCGGATGGCCTGTCGGGCGATCTGTGTTCGCTGCATGAACATGTCAACCGCCCTTGCATGGCGGTCAGGATGGTGCTGGATGCGGCGGGCAAAAAGATCGGCCACCGGTTTAGCCGTGGTTTGATGAATTCCAAGGCCTCGCTGAATTACATTCAGGCCCAGGCAGCCCAGGATGGCGCGCCGGATGAGGCGACCACACCGCGGCTGGACGATGTCATCAAACCGCTGTTTGCCGCCTATGAGGCAGCAAAAAAGGAGCGTAGCAACCGCCAGCCGCTGCATCTTGACCTGCCTGAGCGCAAGATTGAGCTTTCAGCCGACGGGCATGTCACCTCAGTCGCGTTTCGGGATCGGTTTGACGCCCATAAGCTGATCGAAGAATTTATGATCCTGGCCAATGTCTCTGCCGCCGAAACGCTGGAGGCCAAGCGCCGTCCGTTCCTTTACCGGGTGCATGAAGAACCGGCGCCTGAAAAACTGGATGGGCTGCGCGATGTTGCCCATGCGGCCGGCCTGTCTTTGGCCAAAGGGCAGGTTTTGAAAACCGCGCAACTGAACCGTCTGCTGGACAGTGCGGCGGGCACGGACAATGCCGAGATCATCAATATGTCGGTGCTGCGCTCGATGACGCAGGCCTATTATGCGCCGCATAATTTCGGCCATTTCGGGCTGAATTTGAAGCGCTACGGGCATTTCACTTCGCCGATCCGGCGCTATGCCGACCTGATCGTGCACCGGGCATTGATCACCGCTCATGGTTGGGGCGATGACGGCTTGTCGGCCGAGGATATCGACCGGCTGGAAGAAACCGGCGAGGTGATTTCGCAGGCCGAGCGTCGCTCGATGATGGCCGAACGCGACACCAATGACCGCTATCTGGCGTCCTTTTTGTCAGAACGGGTTGGCAATGAGTTTTCCGGCAAGTTATCCGGCATCGCCCGGTTTGGCCTATTCGTGCGGCTGGAAGAAACCGGTGCCGACGGGCTGGTGCCGATTTCCACCCTGGGGCGCGAATATTTCCGCCATGACGAGCACGACCAATCCCTGACCGGGGAGAAATCCAAACTGGTCCTGAAACTTGGCATGCCCGTCATGGTGCGCCTGGCCGAGGCGGTGCCAGTGACCGGCGGGCTGATGTTTGAACTGCTTGAGGTCAACGGCAAAGCGATGCCCAAAGGTGGCGGCGGGCGGACAGGCAGAACCGGCGGGCGCAAGCTGTCGGCGCATAAGAAAAAGCAAAGCAAAATGCGTAAGGTCGCGCGGCGCAAACAAGGGCGGTAGCGGCCTGTTGCAGCGATAAACTGCCGCTTGGGCAAGCGGCAGAATAATCGCCTTTGGCATGGGCCAAAAAACAGGCTAGAATCCTACCATAACAAGAGCACGAGCAGGAGTGTTTCAAATGCGGCGGATAATCGGGCTGATGGCCCTGATCGGCGCGCTTGGGTTTGGCCCGGTGCCAGCCTTGGCGAATGCGCCGGTTTCTGTGGAAGTTCGGCCGAAAGTCAGGCCCGAACGCTCGACAACCAGCGATATCGTCGTGGCCTCGTCCAACGCGCGGTTTGATCTGTGGGTCAAGGCGTTTCGCAAGCGCGCACTGCAAAAAGGGATCAAGGCATCCACTTTTGACCGGGCGTTTCGCGGCGTTGAATATAACGCCTCGGTGATAAAGAAAGATCGCAACCAGTCGGAATTTACCAAGCAGATCTGGGAATACCTGGATACCGCGACCTCTGAAACCCGGGTGCGCAACGGTAAGACGGCCTTGTCCAAACACCGCAGTCTGCTGCGGCGGATTGAAAAGAAATACAAGGTGGATGCCGAGTTTGTGCTGGCGATTTGGGGCCTTGAAAGCGCCTATGGCAGCCATATGGGCAAGCTGAAAATCGTCGAAAGCCTGGCGACCCTTGCCTATGACAGCCGTCGCGGCCGGTTTTTTGAAGCCCAGCTTCTGGCGGCTTTGTCGATCATTCAATCCGGCGATGTCAGGCCGGGTCAGATGACTGGCAGTTGGGCCGGGGCGATGGGGCATACGCAATTTATTCCCACCAGCTATCTGGCCTATGCCCAGGATCTGCGCGGCGACGGGCGGCGCGATATTTGGGAGGATGACCCGGCCGATGCCCTCGCCTCGACCGCCAATTATCTGGCGAGACATGGCTGGACCTACAAACAGCCCTGGGGAATTGAGGTGATCCTGCCACGCGGGTTTGATTTCAAACTGTCAGGCGAGCGGGTGAAGAAATCGGTGGCCCAGTGGCGTGCGATGGGGATCACCACAATCGACGGCAAGGCGCTTCCGGATCACGGCAAATCCTCGATCCTGCTGCCCGCTGGCTCCAAAGGGGCGGCGTTTATCATTTTCAACAATTTCCATGTGATCGAGCGGTACAATACTGCGGACGCCTATGTAATCGCGGTTGGCCATCTGGGTGACCGGATCATGGGCGGTAAGGAAATCCAGACGAAATGGCCGCGCGGTGAAAAGGCGCTGTCGTTCAAAGAGAAAAAGCAGATGCAGCGTTTGTTGCGGCGCAAAGGCTTCAAGATGGAAAAGATCGACGGGATTGTCGGGCCGAATACCATTGCCGCGATCAGGGGGTTTCAGGCCTCAATCGGGCAGACGCCGGATGGCTATGCAACCACCGATCTGTTGCGGCAGTTGAAAAACTAGGCTGATAGCGGCCCTGCGGGCCATGCCTTTCAGCCCCTTCGGGGCGAGAGGTTGAGTATTTTTGGAACAATGAAATCAGTCGGTTTTGGCCCAATCGGCTGACTGCATTTCGGTCAGTCTTGAAGCCGTGCGTTCAAATTCAAACGCGCCAGCACCGGATTTGTACAAGTGATCAGGATCGGTTTCGGCTGAGGCGATCAGTTGCACCTTTGCCTCGTATAAAGCGTCGATCAGGGTGACAAAGCGCTTGGCCTCGTTGTTGCGGGCGCGGGACATTTGCGGGATGTCGTCAAGGACCAGCAGCCGGATGGCGTCTGCGATGGCCAGATAGTCACCGGGGCCAAGCGGGGCCTCGCACAGGTTGGCGAAGCTGGCGCGAGCGATGCCGTTGTGAAACTTCGGCAGGGTGATTTTTCGGGATTTGACAAGCAGATCAAACGGGTCGCCCTGATCGTCGGTCAGCTGCGACCAGATGTTATCAAGCGCTGAGCGCGCTTTTGGGCCGAGGGGGTGAAACCAGGTTTGCTGTCCGCGCAGCCTGTCCTGGCGATAATCGGTGTCAGTGAAGAGGTGATGGACCGTCATGCTGTCCTTGATCTGGGCGATGAAGGGCAGGAACAACTGGCGGTTCAGGCCGTGTTTATAAAGATCGTCCGGGTGACGGTTTGAGGTGCAGACGATGCTGGTGCCTTCCGCAAACAAGGCTTCAAACAGCCGCCCGGCGATCATCGCATCGGTGATGTCGGTGATCTGCATCTCGTCAAAACACAAAAGCCGCGCGTCTTTGGCGATGGCGGCAGCAATCGGAGCAATCGGATCATCAGCGCCGGTCTTGCGGGCCTTATGCATGGCCTCGTGGATTTCCTGCATGAAAGCGTGAAAATGCACCCGGCGTTTGCGCTCAATCCGGGTTGCGACATAAAACAGGTCCATCAGCATGGATTTCCCGGCCCCGACCCCGCCCCAAAGATAAAGGCCCGGTGGGGTCTGTGGTTTGGTACGTGACAGCAGACGGCCAAGCTTGCCTGGCTTGCGGGCCGAGGTGCTTTCCAGATAGCTGCGGATATCCTCCAGCTTTTGGATGGCCTTGATCTGGGCTGGATCGTGGAGCATGTCACCGCTGGCAATCAGCGTGTCATACTTATGTTGAAGGTCGCCTGGCACGGTTTGCCCCTTGGTTCGGATCGCGCGAACCATAACCATTCCTGATGGTGTGATCGACAAGAATTCTTTTGACCTTCACCGGTTTTTCTTTCACCTTCGCGCTTCTGAACCGACAGGACCAACCATGACCGACAGCCGCAGCCCGCTTTTCACCCCCGTTCTGATCGGGGGGTGTCTGATCATCCTGGTGGGCTTTGCGATCCGCGCGTCATTCGGGGTGTTTCAGATCCCGATTGCGACTGAGTTTGGCTGGATGCGCGCTGATTTTTCGATGGCGATTGCCATTCAGAACCTGGCCTGGGGTATCGGCCAGCCGATTTTCGGCGCTTTGGCAGAGAAATTCGGGGATCGTCGCGCGATTATCCTCGGGGCGTTGACCTATGCGGTGGGGTTGGTGTTGTCCAGCTATGCGGTCACGCCGGGGCAGCATCAGTTTCTGGAAATCCTGGTTGGGTTTGGCATTGCAGGCACCGGTTTTGGCGTGATCCTGGCGGTTGTCGGGCGGACCTCGTCTGACAAGAACCGCTCGTTGGCGCTGGGGATTGCGACGGCTGCGGGCTCGGCCGGGCAAGTGGTTGGGGCGCCGGTGGCCGAGTGGTTGCTGTCGATGATGTCCTGGCAATCGGTGTTTCTGGTGTTCGCAGCCGCGATTTTGGCGGTGCTGGCGGTGTTACCCGCGATGCGCTTGCCGGCACCGGCCACACGCACCGAACTGGAAGAAAGCATGGGCGCGATCCTGAAAAAATCGCTGACCGATCCGTCCTATATCCTGATCTTTGTCGGCTTCTTTTCCTGTGGATATCAACTGGCCTTCGTCACCGCGCATTTCCCGGCGATGGTGACGGAAATGTGCGGCGCGATTGACCCAAGCGGCACGCTGGCAAGCCTTGGCGTTTCGACCACATCGGCCCTGGGGGCGGCGGCGATATCGCTGATTGGCCTCGCAAATATCGTTGGCACGGTGACGGCGGGCTGGCTGGGCAACCGGTATTCCCGCAAGAAATTGCTGGCGCTGATCTATCTGGGGCGCACGATTATTGCCGGGGCCTTCATCATGATGCCGATCACCCCGACCAGTGTGATCCTGTTCTCGGTGGCGATGGGGTCATTGTGGTTGGCGACGGTGCCGCTGACCTCGGGGCTGGTCGCGCATATTTACGGGCTACGCTACATGGGGACGCTTTATGGTATCGTGTTTTTCAGCCATCAGTTGGGCAGCTTTCTGGGCGTTTGGCTGGGGGGGCGGATGTATGACATATATGGCGATTATACCGTCGTTTGGTGGGTTGGCGTCGGGGTCGGGGCCCTGTCGGCAATCGTGCACCTGCCGGTGAACGAACGGCCATATAATGAAAGGGTCGCGGCATGACGAACTTGGCTGACATCGTTGATCTGGACCGCTGGCCGGTTGACCGGCTTGCGCAACCTGAAGGGCGTGATCTGGTGGCGCGGTGCCGTGATGATCTGGCAACCAACGGGTTGTTCAATCTGGAAGGGTTTCTGCGGCCTGATGCGATAACAGGCATTCTGGCGGGCCTTGTGCCGACTTTGGCTGACAACAGTTTCAACCACGCCCGCCGACACAACATCTATTTCAAGAAAGAGGTGCCGGGCCTCGCCCCGGACCATCCGCTGATGACGGAGTTTGAGACCTCAAACGACACGATCTGCGCTGATCAGTTTGACGACAACCCGCTGTTTGATCTTTATCGCTGGCCTGCTATTCAAACCTTTCTGGCCCAGGTGATGGACAAGCCGGTGCTGCATCCGATGGACGACATGCTGGCCTGCGCCAATGTCATGTCGTATCGGGCCGGGCAGGCGTTGAACTGGCATTTCGACCGCTCGGAATTCACCACGACCTTGTTGTTGCAAGCCCCGGACAGGGGCGGGGATTTTCAGTACAGCAAGGATTTGCGCGCAGATGACAATCCGAACTATCCCGGCGTTTTGCGCCTTTTGCAGGGGGAAGACGATCAGTTGCGTGTCTTGCGCTTGCAAGCGGGTACGTTGAACGTTTTTCGCGGCAAGAACACGCCACACAGGGTGACCCCGATTGAAGGCGAAAAAGCCCGCATCATGGCGGTATTTTCCTATTTCGAAACCCCCGGCAAGCGGTTTACCGATGAAGAAAACATCGGCTTTTATGGCCGCGCCAGTTGAAATCGCGCAGGCGGGTGGCTTGTTGCGCATAGCGGTCCGATGGATTAGGTCTGGAACACTGACTGTAAAAAGGTTCTGACATGCCGCGTTCCGACAAAGCCCTGATCATGATCGATATTCAGAACGATTTCTGCCCCGGCGGCGCGTTGGCGGTTGCGGGCGGGGATGAGATCATTCCCCGCATTAACGCCATGCAGTGCGATTATGCGGTGCGGGTGCTGACGCAGGATTGGCACCCGGCAGACCACAGCTCATTCGCGGTGAACCAGGACGGGGCTGAAGTTTTTTCGACCGTTGATCTTCCTTACGGGCCGCAGGTTTTATGGCCCGAACATTGCGTGCAAGGCACAAAAGGGTCCGAGTTTCACCCAGACCTTGAAACCGATCACGCCGATCTGATCTTGCGCAAAGGCTTTCGCGCAGCCATCGACAGCTATTCGGCGTTTTACGAAAACGACCAGAAAACCCCGACCGGGCTTGAAGGCTATTTGCGCGAACGCGGCGTGCATGACCTGGTGATGGTTGGCCTGGCCACCGATTTTTGTGTGCATTACTCAGCCGTTGATGCGGCGCGCCTTGGCTTTGGCGTGACCGTTCTGGAAAGCGCCTGCCGGGCTATAGACATGGGCGGATCCTTGGCGGGTGCGCGGCGAAACATGCTGGATCACGGCGTAAAGCTGGCTGACTGACCAGGCGGTCTGAAAGAGATATTTCATGGATATTGCAAAACGCGTTTATGACCACCAGTGGAAGATCGACCCGATTGTCCGGTCGCTGATCGACACCGATTTTTACAAACTGCTGATGGCACAATCGGTGTTTCGCAACCGGCCTGACACCAATGTCACTTTCAGCCTGATCAACCGCAGCAAGTCGATCAAACTCGCCGAAATGATCGACGAGGGGGAGCTGCGTGAGCAGTTGGATCACGTCCAGTCGCTATCGCTGTCTCGTGGCGAAAGCACCTGGCTGCGCGGCAATACCTTTTACGGCAAACGCGCCATGTTCCGCCCGGATTTCATGGAATGGTTCGAAAAACTGCGCCTGCCGCCTTATCATCTGGAAAAGCGAAATGGCCAGTTTGAGCTGACCTTTGAAGGCAAATGGCCCGAGGTAATGATGTGGGAAATCCCCGCCCTGGCAGTGATCATGGAGCTGCGGTCGCGCGCGGTTCTGAAGCATCTCGGCCGGTTTGAATTGCAGGTGCTTTATGCCCGCGCGCTGACCCGCGTTTGGGAAAAGATCGAGCGTTTGCGCAAGGTCGACCCGCTAAGCGTTGCGGATTTTGGCACGCGTCGGCGGCACAGCTATCTTTGGCAGGATTTGTGCGTGCAGGCGATGATCGAAGGGCTGGGGCCGAAATTTACCGGCACCTCCAACTGTCTGATCGCCAAAAAGCGCGAGGTGGAGGCCATCGGCACCAACGCCCATGAACTGCCGATGGTCTATTCCGCACTTGCCGAAACCGACGCCGAACTGGCCCAGGCCCCTTACAAAGTGCTGGAGGACTGGCAGGAAGAACATGACGGCAACCTTCTGATCCTGCTGCCTGACACCTATGGCACCGAAGGGTTTTTGGAAAACGCGCCGGATCATCTGCGCAACTGGACTGGCGTGCGCATTGACAGCGGTGACCCTGCAACCGGGGCTGAAACCGCGATCCGCTGGTGGCAGAAAATCGGTGAAGACCCAAGGAAAAAACTGGTGATTTTTTCCGATGGCCTGGATGTCGGCAAGATCGAAGAGCTTAGCGCGCAGTTTCGCGGCCGGGTCAAAGTTGGCTTTGGCTGGGGGACGTTGCTGACCAACGATTTCCGAAAACTGCTGCCGGGCGACCCGCTTGCGCCGTTTTCGTTGGTGTGCAAGGCGGTCTCGGCCAATGGGCAGCCGACGGTGAAACTCTCGGACAACCCCAACAAAGCAATGGGTCCGGCTGATGAGATCAAGCGCTACAAGCGGGTGTTTGAAGTTGGTTCGCAAAAGCCGCTGGATGTGCTAGTGTAGGTGGGCCGGCAGCCAAGATGACCGGCTAACCTAGGCGGCCAGATAGGCCCGTGCTGCAATAATCGCGCGATCAATATAGCGCGGAATGCCGGGGTGATCGGCGGGCAGGCGCGGCATCACCCACCCAAGGGACGCAAAGCTGCGCAGCATCGCAAACATCGGAAACAACGCGATGTCCTGTGCTTTTAAAGGCCGAACCTCGCAATACCCAGACAAGATCGCGGCCTGAAGATCGGCGTAGTCGCCCTCCCCCAGGCTTTGGGAAACCGCGACCGCCAGCTCGTACATCCGAAACCCGTAACCGGCATCATCAAAGTCGATCAAGGTCAGGTCACGGCCATCGGCGAACACGTTTTCGCGCAGCGTATCGGCATGGATCAACCCGTAATCCCCGCCCACCGCGACATAGTCTGCCAGGTCGCGGGTGGCATTGTCTCGCGCCAGTGCAACAAGATCACGTTGGTCAGGATCAAGGGCTGGGTTGTCCCAAAACCGACCCCAATGCGGCGCTTCGCCCAACAGGCCCGGCAAATCCCAATGACGGCGGGTGAAGTGGCTGGGGGGCGTCAGTTGATCGCTTAGCAAGTGAAGCTGTGCAAGCAGGCCGCCGATCCGGTGAAACACCGTTTGCCGGTCGTTCAGATCACCCGCCAGCGGCTGACCGGACACCCCGACCGGTGCACCATTAACCCAGGAAATCACGGTGACCATCTGCCCGTCAGGCAGGGTCAGCAGCAAGTTCCCGGTCTTATCAGCAATCGGCCCAGGTGCGGGAAACTGCCGTTTGGCCAGCGCCTGGGTCCACCACAGTTCCGACAATATCTCGGCCTCACTACAATAGCCCGGCCTGTGCAGGCGCAAAGCGGCGGGCTGGCCCGAGGGCATCCGGATCTTAAAAACCGCGTTCTCGCGATGGGAAATCAGGCGCGGCGCAACGCTATCCTGCCCCCAGGCAGATTGCGCTTTCTCGGCCAGGCCGATCAAATCAGATTGCATCATGGGGCCAACGGCGTTTCCGCCAGAACTGTGTCCAGCGTATCGACCAGCAGATCGACATTTTCTTGTGAAAACACCATCGGCGGACGGATTTTCAGCGTGGCATAATCCTTACCAAGCCGGTTCAACAACACACCGCGCGCTTTCATGCCTTCAACCACACGACCGGTGAAATCGCCCGCAGGCGTCATGGCATCATCAAGCACCATCTCCGCCCCAAAAAACAGGCCGGAGCCGCGCACATTGCCAATCGCCGCATGTTTTTCTTGAAGCTCAAGCAGCCGTGTTTTCGCGTAAGCACCGACCGTTTCAGCGTTTTTAACCAGGCCTTCATCTTCGATGATCTGCAACACAGACATCGCCGCCGCGCAGCTGACGGGATTGCCGCCAAACGTGTTGAAATAGCCAAATGCGTTGCGAAATGCCGCTAAGGTTTCATGCCCGGCGACCACAGCAGCGACCGGGTGGCCGTTGGCCATTGGTTTGCCGATGGTCACGATTTCAGGCTGCATGCCAATTTTCTGATGCCCCCACCAATGACTGCCGATGCGGCCAAATCCGGGCTGCACTTCGTCGGCGATGACGACGCCCCCGGCCCGTCGCACCGCTGCGACCGCCCCGTCAAGGAAGCCCTTCGGCAGATCAGGAAAGCCTTCATTGGCAAAAAACGGGCAGATGATCAGGCAGGCAACGCCGTGGCCCGCGGCTTGCAATTCAGCCACAGCTTTTTCCACATGCGCGGTGAATGCATCGGCAAACGGCTGGCCTGACTGCCCGCCCAATGGGCGCACGCTATCAGGGGCGGGAACATGGCGCAGATTGGGGGCAAATCCACCGATTGGCGGCTTGCGCGTGGACAACTGGCTGACTAAAGCGGTGTTGCCGTGATAGGTCATATCGGTTGCAATGATGCCGGTATTCCCGGTCGCCGCCTGCGCCATCCGCAGGGCGATGTCATTGGCTTCCGAGCCCGAACACACCATGATCGCCGATGTCAGGCTGTCGTCAAACCGGGCGGTCAGCGCCTCGATATAGTCCAGAATACCTTCATGCAGATAGCGCGTATGGGTGTTCAGCGTGGCGGCCTGCCGGGCGATGGCATCTACCACCTTTGGGTGACAATGGCCGACATGGGGAACATTATTGTAACAATCCAGATACTTACGGCCATCCGCGTCCCAAAGCCAAACCCCTTCGCCTTTAACGATATGCAAAGGTTCTTCATAAAAGGTCGACACGTTCGGACCCAACAAGCGTTCGCGGCGTGCCATCATGGCGGCAATATCGGACATGGGATGTTCCTTTGGTCAGGTCTTGGCAAAGTGGTTTCAAAAATCGGCAGTCTTGGCAAGGCGAACTTGCCCTGGCGTGGTATTTGCCTGCCGAAAGGCCGCTTGCGAATAGGAATGTGGTCAACCGCAGTCAATCCGGTGGCGGTATACGCCGTGTTGCCTTAACGCCTGCGCGGTGTGATTTCGCCTCCAGCCGACGGCGTTTTGAGGCCAGTGTCGGACGGGTTTTGATGCGCTTTTTGGGCGCGACCAGGGCTTCGCGGATCAGGTCGGTAAGCTTTTGTTCCGCAAGTTCGCGGTTCATCTGCTGGCTGCGATGCTTTTCGGCGGTGATGATGATCGCGCCGTCCTTGGTCCACCTGCGTCCTGCCAACCGGCGCAGGCGGGCCTTGATCGCAGGCGACAGGGCCGGGCAGCGGGCCGCTTCAAACCGCAACTCCACCGCCGTTGACACTTTGTTGACATTCTGCCCGCCGGGGCCAGAGGCGCGCATAAAGCTTTCGCCAAGCTCCCAGTCCTGGATGATGATGTCGTCGGTGATGCGGATCATTTGAACAGTTAGCTTCGCGGTTTCGGTTGGCCTTAAGGGCGGTAATGCGGTCGGTTATAAAGCAGGCCATGCAGGGGCCGCAAATGGAAAGGGCCGCGCTTGATGCCCGGCCCTTTCGCTAAAGATTAAGAGTTTTGGAGGCTTTCGTCCTGGAAGCCACCGTCAGGGATCGTCGCTAGATCGACCCTGCCTTTTCTGACTTCTCCGCACTCTCCAACATCTCTT
>CAYXXQ010000027.1:0-18179 GCA_964469075.1 uncultured Rhodobacter sp. | reverse complement strand
CAGCCCGGTGATCTGGCTGATTGGGCTGAGGTCCGTGACCTGCGTGCCGTCGAGGGTGAGCGTCTGCAGCCCGGTGATCTGGCCGATTGGGCTGAGGTCGGTGACCTGCGTGCCGCTGAGGTCGAGCGTCTGCAGCCCGGTGATCTGGCCGATTGGGCTGAGGTCCGTGACCTGCGTGCCGTCGAGGGTGAGCGTCTGCAGCCCGGTGATCTGGCTGATTGGGCTGAGGTCCGTGACCTGCGTGCCGTCGAGGTCGAGCCTCTGCAGCCCGGTGAGGTTGGCGATTTCTGCTGGCAGGGTTTGCAGGGCGTGGGTTTCGGGGCGGTCAAAGTCCAGCTTGTCAGCTTGCGACTCCTCTGCCTCTGCGATCAGTTTTTGGGCGGCTTTGAAGGCGTCTTCGGCGTGGCCCATGCTGATTTGTCCTTGCTGCTGTTGGCATCAGTCTGACCGCCGCGTTGCGGTTTGACAAGCTGGGTGTTTTTGCCATTGACGGGCCAATCCGCTTGGCCTATCCCACCGCCAACGCGGTTGTAGCTCAGCTGGTTAGAGTGCCGGCCTGTCACGCCGGAGGTCGCGGGTTCGAGCCCCGTCAACCGCGCCATTTCCCTTGGACCTCAGGATTTTGACCTCTTGCCGGATTATGGCGCGGCAGTGTGGTTTTCAGAAATCAATATGCGCTTTGAAATCGGCCAGCAGCGATTCCCAGATGTCGAATGTGTCGCCAAAATTGGCGGTGCTTAAGCCGCCACCATCCATGTTGACGTCGTATTTCAGGTAAATCTCACCCTCGTCATTGATATGCGCTTTGGCGTAGCGTTTCTCCAGGTTCCACTGGTTCAGGGCAGTTTGCGACAGCGAATCGTTCAGCGTAAACGACGACGAAAACTGGATCGACCGGCAGTCCTGCCCATCGGTGCAGTCATAAAACAGGATAATGAAATTCAGGCCCGCAGCTTTGCTGACAATCATCGGATCGCCAACCGAGTCCTTTTCAAGCGTCGCCCGGTAGCCCAGATCGCGCAGTGTAACGGCCATGCCGACCGGATCGGTCGAGCGCACGTTTTCTTCGGCGCTGGCAGCACCTGTCATAAAGATAGCAAGCGCAATCGCGGGCAATAAGTGATGTTTCATAAGGCAATCCTTTGCGTGTTTGTTTCGCGTGCCAGACTAACGCGCGAAATGAAAAGCGCAAATGATCTGGGACAAGTCCTTTGTGTGCAGCGTCCCGCAGGCGCGGTGATTTGTCCCTTTCGCCCGCCGCCTGTGGCCCCCATATCCGGGGCTGTAAAACCCTTCTGTAAAACCCTTCGGAGAGGCACGATGCGCGATCTGCTTGATAAAATCCCCGTCACCACCCTTGTGATCATCGCCCTGACTTTAGGGCTGGCGCCGTTCGTGCCCGAGCCGCATATCTGGGAAAAGCTGAAGATGCTAGTGGCCGGTGATCTGGTCCGGCCGATTGATATTTTCGACTTGCTGTTCCACGGATTGCCCTGGCTGGTTTTGGGCCTGAAACTGGCGCTGCCGAAACGCTCAGCCTGACGCTGTGCCCTGCTTTTTGGCCGTGGCGTCATGGGCCAGCGTGACGGTATAGGTCGCCAGTTCGGCCAAGGCCTGATCGGCATCCGGGGCAAGCCTGCTTTCAATCGCATCGGCAATTCTGGTGTGCAACGCGATGATCTTGGCCCGGTTGCGGGCAGTGAACGTGATCATGTTCATCAAGGGCTGCATCGCCTCAACAGCCCCCGCCAGTTGATAGGACAGGACCGGATTGCCAGCGCCATCGACCAGCGCGCGGTGAAAGGCGACATCTGAATCACAAAAGCTTTCATCGGACAGGCCGGGCTGGCTCTGGCGGTGGATTTCGGCGCGCATTGTCGCCAGTTGGTCGGGTTGACGACGCTCGGCCGACAGGGCCACGCAGGCGCGCTCCAACGCATAGCGCGCTTCGCAAGCGGTTTCAAAACTGACCTCGTTCATCGACAACAACAGGGTCGAGGTGGTGATCTGCTGACGATAAGCCTCTTCAAACTTCAGGCGGTTGACGAAGGCCCCACCGGTGGCGCCGCGCAGGGTGCGGATCAGGTTTTGGGCCGCCAACCGTTTTAAGGCCTCGCGCACTGTCGGGCGCGAGACGTTGAACCGATCCGCAAGCTCGGATTCCGAGGGCAGGCGTTCGTCGACCGGCAGCGCGCCAGTGATGATCGACTCGCGGATGGCGCTGGCGATTTGTGGGGCCAGGTCTTTGGATGTGTCCAGCGTCACTTCAAGTGTCATTGAGGTTCCCGTCAAAGGCTTCAATTGTCAGACAATTAAATGTTTGACATTTAGTTTATCCCAGTATTGATTAAGGTCAAACGCCTTTTCGGGCGGCTGAACTTTTTTGGGGGTACAATGCGGGGCTTGGTGCTTTGGCATTCCGGCGGGCTGCAATGGCTGGGGTTTTTCGCCTTGGTGCTGATCGCCTGGGCCGGGCTTTACCTGATGCAGCCCAATGCGGTTGATGCCGAAATACTGCGCATCTATGGCGCGGAATTCTGGGCCAGCCTCTGCGCGCCCGTGACCGGGCAATCCGGATATCTATCGGTTTTTGCGATGTGGGCCCTGATGTCAGCGGCGATGATGGCACCAACATTTGCGCCGACCTTGAAAACCTATCGCGACCTCACCCATACCGAGGCGGCCAACAGCCTGACTTTTTTCACGCTGCTGCTGTCCTATCTGACGATCTGGCTGCTGTTTTCGCTGCTGGCGGCGGCGGCGCAATTGTTTCTGGCGCGGCAAGGCCTGCTGGGCGCGACCGGCGCCAGCTTGTCGCTGGGGCTGACATCGGCCTTACTGCTGGTAGCCGGGGCCTATCAGTTTTCTCCGATCAAGGAAGCCTGCCTCAGCAAATGCCGCGCACCGATGATTTTCTTCATGCAACACTGGAAACCCGGCGTCATAGGCGCGATGCGGATGGGCTGGCAATTGGGCATGGTTTGCCTTGGCTGTTGCTGGGCTTTGATGGCGCTGGGCTTTGTCGGCGGGGTGATGAACCTTGTCTGGATGGGCATTGCCACCGTCCTGATGGCGCTTGAAAAATTGCCGGATATTGGCCGGTTGATCACCAGACCACTTGGATTTTTGCTGCTGGGGGCCGGGCTTGTTGCCGGGGTTCAGGCAGTTGCCGCGATTTATTGAATTCAGACACAAAAAGAGGAGCCTTCAACATGGCGAAAAAAGACAAGAAACCGGCGGATCGGATCACCACTCCCGCCAAGATCGACAGCCGCATGCCAGGGGCTGCGCGCAGCGATGAAGGGCTGACCCCCTGGGCCATCAAAGGTGAATTGATCCTCAACTGCAACTGCACCGTTTTTTGCCCCTGCGTTGTCTCGCTGGGCGATCATCCCCCAACCGAAGGCCATTGCCAGACCTGGGGGGCTGTCAGGATCGACGAAGGCCATTACGGCGGCGAAGACCTGTCGGGCATCAATATCGGCTTGCTGATCGAAATTCCCGGCAAAATGGCGCGCGGCAACTGGAAAACCGCTTTGTTCATTGACGACCGCGCCAGCCACGCCGCCTTTGACGCGATCTGCCAAATTTTCACCGGCAAGGCCAAAGGCACGACCGGCTTGTTCAAAGTCCTGGTCGGCGAGGTTTTGGGGGCCGAGCGTCAGCCGGTATCCTATGAAACCGAAGGCAAAACCCGCCACATCACCGTCGGCCGCAAAATTCAGGGCGCGGTTTATCCTGTGGCCGGGGCCAACCCGGACGAGGATATCGTCATCCGCAACACCAAATACTGGATGGGGCCGGATATCACGGTGGCAACCGCCTCAAAGGGTAAATTGCGCGCCTACGGTCGTGTCTGGGATTTCGATGGCCGCAGTGCCGAGATTTGCCAGATCGACTGGCATGGCCCGCGTTAGGTAAGGATTGCCCGCATGGCAAATCTTTCGCTGTCCCGCCGGTTGCGCCGCACACCTTTTTCCGACGGTGTCGAAGCCGCCGGGGTCAAGGGCTATACCGTTTACAACCACATGCTGTTGCCAACCGTTTTTGATAGTGTCGAGGCGGATTATCACCACCTGAAACGGGCGGTGCAGGTGTGGGATGTATCCTGTGAGCGCCAGATCGAACTGCGCGGCCCCGATGCGGGCCGCCTGATGCAGATGATGACGCCGCGCGATCTGCGGCCGATGCAGGTTGGCCAGTGCTATTATGTGCCGATTGTCGATGAAACCGGCGGCATGCTGAACGATCCGGTTGCGGTCAAGCTGGCCGAAGATCACTGGTGGATCTCGATCGCGGACAGCGACCTGCTCTACTGGGTCAACGCTACGGCGCATGGCTGGCGGCTGGATGTTCTGGTGGATGAACCTGACGTGTCGCCGCTGGCCATTCAGGGGCCGAAGGCCGACGAACTGATGGCGCGGGTCTTTGGAGACGCGGTGCGCGATATCCGGTTCTTTGGCTACAAGAAACTGGCCTATGAAGGGCGGGAGCTTGTCGTCGCACGCTCAGGCTATTCCAAGCAGGGCGGATTTGAGGTTTACGTCAAGGGTGGCGATATCGGCATGCCGCTTTGGAATGCTTTGTTTGCCGCCGGGCAGGATCTTGACGTGCGCGCTGGCTGCCCCAATCTGATTGAACGGATCGAAAGCGGGCTGTTAAGCTATGGCAATGACATGACCGACGACAACACCCCGCATGAATGTGGGCTGGGCCGGTTTTGTGACACCCACAGTGCCATCGGCTGCGTCGGGCGCGATGCCTTGCTGCGGGTGGCCAAGGAAGGCCCGGTGCAGCAGATCCGACCGATCAAAATCGACGGCGAAGCGGTGCCCGGCTGTGATCGCTGGTGGCCGGTCTTTGCCGGGGGCAAAAAGGTCGGGCGTATCAGCTCGGCTGCGTGGTCACCGGATTTTGGCTGCAACGTCGCCATCGGCATGATCCGCATGACCCATTGGGACGCAGGCACGCCGATAGAAGTTGAAACCGCTGACGGGATGCGCCGCGCAACCGTGCAGGATAAATTCTGGAATTGAGGAGACGAATTATGAGCATTAACGCATTGATCGTGGACAAAAACGAAGACGGAAAAACCCATGCCGAGGTGAAACAGATCACCCTTGATGACATGCCCGACAGCGAGGTCACGGTTGCAGTGGAATACTCCACCGTTAACTACAAAGACGGCCTGTGCATTGGCCCCGGCGGCGGACTGGTGCGGAACTATCCGCATATTCCGGGGATTGATTTTGCCGGCACGGTCGAAACCTCAAGCGACGCGCGTTATGCGCCCGGCGACAAGGTGGTCCTGACCGGCTGGCGCGTCGGTGAAGCACATTGGGGCGGCTACAGCCAGAAGGCCCGGGTGCGCGCCGATTGGCTTGTGCCGCTGCCGGATGGCCTGACCACACGCCAGGCAATGGCGGTTGGCACGGCGGGTTTCACCGCGATGCTGGCGGTGATGGCGCTGGAAGATCACGGCCTGAAGCCCGGGCATGGCCCGGTTCTGGTCACGGGCGCAGCCGGTGGTGTTGGGTCTGTTGCCACGGCCATTTTGGCCCATCTGGGGCATGAGGTTGCGGCTGTTACCGGGCGCCCAGAAACTGCCGATTACCTGAAAGGCCTAGGCGCAACCCAGATCGTCGCGCGGGAGGAACTGAACGAAACCACCAAGCGCCCACTTGAAGGCGAAACCTGGACCGGCTGTGTCGATGCAGTTGGCGGCGCGATGCTGGCGCGGGTGCTGGGGCAGATGAAATATGGCGCCTCGGTGGCTGCTGTGGGCCTTGCGGGCGGGGCTGGCTTGCCAACCACGGTCATTCCGTTTCTGCTGCGCGGCGTCAATCTGTTGGGCATCGACAGTGTGATGCAGCCTTACGACAACCGGCTGCGCGCCTGGCAGCGGATTGCGCAAGACCTGCCGATGGACAAGCTTGAGGCGATGATCCAGCCGGCCACCCTGGCGGATTTGCCAAGGCTTGGCGCTGATATCCTGAAAGGCCAGGTCAAGGGCCGGGTCGTGGTGGACGTGAACGCCTGATATCTTGGGGCAGGGGGTCCGCGCCCCCTGCTGCTGCCTCAAGAGCCGCTGAAATTCTTTTAAAAGGCAACAGTTT
The DNA here is from genome assembly GCA_964469075.1 of uncultured Rhodobacter sp. Taxonomy (GTDB): domain Bacteria; phylum Pseudomonadota; class Alphaproteobacteria; order Rhodobacterales; family Rhodobacteraceae; genus UBA5972. The sequence continues at coordinate 12,063 of CAYXXQ010000027.1, read as the reverse complement.
CCATTGACCTCCTCCCTTTTTTGCGCCCGACTGCGGCCCAACAAAAAGGAGACCCGATGTCGCTAGATCTTGAATTCGTCCGCAGCCAGTTCCCGGCCTTTGCCGAACCCAGCTTGAAAGACCAGGCCTTCTTTGAAAACGCAGGCGGGTCTTATACCGCCAAGCCGGTGATCGACCGGTTGACCCGCTTTTACCGCCAGCGCAAAGTGCAACCCTACGCGCCATATGCCGCGTCGCGTCTTGGTGGCGCGGAAATGGACGAGGCCCGCAGCCGTCTGGCCGCCTGGCTGGGGGTGGACAATGACGAGGTCAGCTTTGGCCCGTCAACCACGCAGAACACATATGTTCTGGCCCAGGCCTTCCGCCAGCACTTGCAGCCCGGCGACGCGATCATCGTCACCAATCAGGATCATGAGGCCAATACAGGCCCCTGGCGTCGGTTGGCCGATAGCGGGATCAAGGTGCGCGAATGGCAAGTTGACCCTGACACCGGGCATCTGGACCTCGCCGATCTGACCACGCTGCTGGACGACAAGGTGCGGCTGGTGTGTTTTCCGCATTGCTCCAACGTGGTGGGAGAGATTAATCCGGTCGCGGACATTGTTGCTGTGATCCATGCCGCCGGGGCTGTGGCCTGTGTTGACGGCGTGTCTTACGCGCCGCACGGCCTGCCAGATGTTGCGGCATTGGGGGCCGATATCTACCTGTTTTCGTCCTATAAAACCTTCGGGCCGCATCAGGGCATCATGGTAATCCGCCGCGACCTTGGCGAGGCTTTGCCAAATCAGGGGCATTATTTTAACGCCGACAGCCTTTCTAAACGCTTCACCCCGGCAGGCCCCGATCACGCCCAGGTCGCCGCCTGTGCCGGGATGATCGACTATTTTGAAGCACTGCATCGCCATCATGGGGGCGATGCCGCCGCCAGTGCCCGCGAAAAGACGTCGGCGGTTCACGATCTGATGCGCGGTCAGGAAATTGCGCTGCTGCAACCCTTGCTGGATTATGTCAGCAGCCGCAATTCCGTCCGCCTGCTTGGCCCGTCAGACGCCAACAAGCGCGCCCCAACCGTATCGCTGGCCCTGCGGGAGCCCGGGCTTGATGTCGCCACGCGCCTGGCCGATCACGGTATCATGGCCGGGGGCGGTGATTTTTATGGTTTGCGCGTCATCAAGGCGATGGGCGAAGATCCCGAGCACGGGATTCTGCGCCTTAGTTTCGTGCATTACACCAGCAAGGCAGAAATCGACAAACTGATCGACGCGCTGGAGGCAGAGCTTTAATCCCTAGAAATCCTGCACAAGTTTCGTCGTCAAGGGGTCAATAAACCCCGCCACCGCCGCATCGGTTTCCAGATCAAGGGCGGTGGCCAGGTCGGTGGCGGCGGTCGCGGTCAACACCCGCTTCATCGCCCGCAGGGACAGGCTGGGCTGGGCTGCCAGTTTTTCGGCAACCGCTGTCGCCTCGTGAAGCAACAAATCGTCCGGCACGACCCGCCAAGCCACGCCCATCGCAGCCAAGGATTTGGCGTCATGCTTTTCGCCCAGGAACAACAATTCGCGCGCCTTGTTCAGCCCGACCATCGCGGGCAGCAAGGATGTGACGCCGCCGGTGACAAAGAAATTCAGCGCCACTTCCGGGAAAAACCCACGCGCGCTTTCGGCCCAGATCGGGAAATCGCAATTGATCGCCCATTCAAACCCGCCGCCCACGGCCCAGCCATTGATCGCGCCAACGATTGGTCGGTCGCCAAACATCATGGCGCGGGTGACGCGCTGGATCGCCTCGACCTGACGTCGCGCCTCGGCCTCGGAGGCGGGATGTTTGTGGTCCTGGCGATCGTCGCCAGCACAAAAGCCCTTGCCCGCCCCGGTCAGGATAATCACCTTTGTTTCGGGGTCAGCATTGGCGTCTTCAAAAGCCTGCGCGACATCGCGGATCAGGGCCTGGTTCATTGCGTTCAGACGGTTCGGTCGGTTCAGAGTGATGCGGCGGATGCCGTCGTTGATTTCACTTAAGACCGTCTCGTAAGTTGTTGTGATCATTTGTAACTCCTGATGACGCGGGCGGTTTTGCCCATTGTGACTGGCAGGCTGTCTTTTGGCAATAAGGTCACGTTTGCAGTTGCGCCCAGATGCTTTTTCAACGCGGCCTCGACCTGCGTTTTCAAACCACTTGTTGCTTGCTGCCCCTCGGCAAGTTCGGCACTGACCGGCAGCGCGTCGTAGGGCCGCGGTTGATCAAGCGTGATGCGATAATCGCCCGACAGCTCCGGCATTCCTGCCAAAACTGCCGCCACCATCGACGGAAACAGGTTCAGCCCGCGAACGACAACCATGTCGTCATTGCGCCCGACGACGCGAAAGCGAAAGCCGGTCCGCCCGCAGCTGCAAGGTGCAATTTCGTCGATTGTTATGATGTCACCAGTGCGAAACCTGACCAGCGGCTGGCAGTCCCGTAAAAGATGCGTCAGCACCAATTCCCCGGTCTGGCCTGGGGCGATTGGCAGCGGGGTTTGGTCCTGGCTGTCGATAAGTTCAGGATAAAGCACGTCAGAAGCCATGAAATGCAGCCTGGTATCCTGGCTGCACTGGGCTGCGAAATTGCAGAAAACATCGGACACGCCGTAATTGGCATTGCGGGGTTCCAGCCCCCATTGATCGCGAATGCGCGCGCGCAGGGCCGGGTCATCAAGCCCCGGCTCCCCGCCAAACAGCCCCAGTTTCAGACCCAGATCGCGTGGCGCCATGCCGTCAAATTTTTCCTTTAAAACCCGCGCCAGCACAGCGGGGTAGGAGGGGGTGCAGGAAATTGCTGTGACGCCGACCTCAAGGATCGTGCGGATCAAAAGCTCGGTATTGCCGACGCCAAAGGGGATCACGGTTGCGCCTGTCCGCTCCAACCCCATGTGATCGGTCAGCCCGCCCATCCACATCTGGTAGTTCAGGCAATGCACGACCGTATCGTCAGGCTCAAGCCCGGCGGACGACTGGCAGCGCCCGGCGACGGTTTCGGTGACATCGCAATCCCTGGCCGAAAGCGCCAGGTTCATCGCCTGACCTGTCGTGCCTGAGGTGCGGTGCAGCCGGTTGACCAGCCTACGCGGGGTTGCCAGGTAGTCACCAAAGGGCGGCGTTTCGGCCTGCGACTGGCGCAGATCGGACTTGTCGCAAAACGGGAGTTGCGCCAGATCGGCCAGTTCGCAGGGGGGTTTTTGCCCTTTCCACAAGCGCTGAAAAAACGGCGAGTTTTCAACATGCGCCGATTGCGCCTGCCACTGCTTGGCCTGATAATCGGCCAGCACATCGGCGGCCTGAAACTCCCCCTTATCCAGCATCGCATCCCCTTTCCGGTCGCTTGCGTGATCTTGTGATTGGCAGCCTTTTGTGCGCGCTTGGAATTGTCAACGCGATTAGGGCCTTAGGACCACGTGCCGCAAGGAAAAAGCAAAAAACTTGGCAGCGGGCCGGGAATCGGTCTAGGCTTTGCGCCGGGGGGGTAATGGCATGGAAATACAGACGACAACTGCGGGCCAGAAGAACCTGCCGCGATATTTTCCGGCGGTGTTTGACATTGTCAGCAATCTTAACCACGGGCGGATTGATTTCAAGCTGCCCGATGGCCGGGTTTTCCGGGCAGAGGGGCGCGAGCCGGGCCTCGGTGTGGTCCTTGAAGTCCACAACCCGGATGCCTTTGCACGGCTGATCCGCGAGGGCGATCTTGGCTTTTCCGACGCCTATCTTGAGGGTTGGTGGTCGGTGTCGGATTTGCAGGTTTTCATGGATATGCTGCTGGATCGCAACGACGCGGTTTTCGACGGCTTTCCCGGCATGGGGTTCGTGCGGTTCTATGAGCGGATGCGCCATTGGATGAACCAAAACACCCGCGATCAGGCCAAAAAGAATATCTCGTACCATTATGATTTGGGCAACGAGTTTTACGCCAAATGGCTGGATGACACGATGACTTATTCCTCGGCCATTTTTGAGACCGGCCAGGATGATCTGTCAAAAGCGCAGATCGCCAAATACAAGTCGATGGTCGATCAGATGGGCGTAAAATCCGGCGATCATGTACTGGAAATCGGCTGCGGTTGGGGCGGATTTGCCGAATACGCCGCCGGTCGGCGCGGGCTGAAGGTGACCGGGCTGACGATTTCCAAGGAGCAACATGATTTCGCGGTGGAACGCATGCGCCGCGCCGGGCTGTCGGACAAGGTCGACATCGTGATGCGCGATTACCGCGATGAAACCGGCGTGTACGACGGCATCGCCTCGATCGAGATGTTTGAAGCGGTGGGCGAAAAATTCTGGCCAACCTATTTTGACACGGTGCGGGAGCGGCTGAAGCCTGGCTGCAAGGCTACGTTGCAAATCATTACGATTACCAATGATCGCTTTACTTCTTACCGGAAAACCGTTGATTTCATTCAGAAATATATTTTCCCCGGTGGCATGTTGCCCAGCCCGAACGCGCTTGGCGATCAGATCGCACGGGCCGGGTTGAAGAAAATCGGCTCAATCGAATTTGGCGAAAGTTATTCGCTGACGCTGCGGCGCTGGCATGAAATTTTCAATGAAAAATGGGACGAAATTGCGGAGATGGGCTTTGATGAACGGTTCCGGCGGATGTGGAATTACTACCTGACATCCTGCGCCGCCGCGTTTCACAGCCGCAATTGCGACGTCACCCAGATCACGATGGCGCGGAAGCCCTAGCATGCGCCAGATGCCAACCGCGGCAAAACTTGTGGCAGCCGTTTGTTTTGCCCTCGTCGCCTTTGCCGCCGCCCTGGCCTATGAGCCCGGATTGCCCGAAAGCCAGCGCGGCAGATGGTTCACGCTGGCGTCAGCGGGGATCGGTCTTTGGGTCGGCTGGCGGGTGATGGGCCGGATGGTCGGGGGCGATTTGCGGTCGGCATCACGTGCCGGGATCTACACGATCTTTTGGCTGGTTCTGTGGGCGGGTCTGACGTTTTCGCTATGGGAAATGCTGATAAGGTCGTGGAACAAACGTTACCGCACGCCGACCGAAGCCCTTGGAAACGTGATCGAAATCGCGCTTTATTACGGAAGTCTTGCCCTCAATCTTGAGGTGATTTTGACCCTGTTCCTGGGCGGAATGCTCGCCGGGATTTTGTCCGAACTGGCAAATCGCATCTGGCGCTGAGCACGGCGTCACGATATTGACCGGCGCATGCGCCAGTTGTTTTTTTTCGGAACCCTTCGTGACATTCCCTTGCTGTCGGTCGTCCTTGGCCGTCCAACAGATCAGCTAGATCTGGCCCCGGCCGGGATGCCGGGGTTTGAGGCGTCAGCGGTCAAAGGCAAGGATTTCCCCTTTCTGAAACCAGATCCGCAAGCCGCCGCCCAAGGGCTGCTGGTGCGGGGGCTAAGTGACACGGATGTCGACCGGCTGATCTATTACGAAGGTGCCTATCTTTATGCGCTGGAACCACGCGAGGTGCATCTTGGCGGCCAAACCGTGACCGCCGAAGTGTTCTTTTCCGACCGTCAGGATCTGATCGCCGATGGGATCTGGTCGCTTAGCCGCTGGCAGGCGCAAGATGCCGGCCTGGCAGCCGAGGCCGCTCATGAGGTGATGGCCTATTTCGGCAGGCGCCCGGCGGCCGAGGTTTTTGCAGCCCTGCCGACAATCCGGATGCGGGCGCAATCGCGCATGGCGGCCCGGGCCGAAGCACCGCAAAATATTATCCGGCATGGGTTTACCGATCAGGATATCGTGACCGAGCAGCAGGATCGCCCGTATCTGGCGTTCTTTGCGTTGGAAGAACGGCGGCTGCGGTTTCGCACATTTGCCGGCACGCAAAGCGCGCCGGTTGATCGCGCGGTGTTTCTTGCCGCCGATGCGGTGACGGTGCTGCCGTATGATCCCAAGCGCGATCTCGTGCTGTTGATTGAACAGTTTCGTGCAGGCCCCCTCATGCGGGGCGATCCGCGACCCTGGTCGCTGGAACCAATTGCGGGGCGGCGTGATGTCGGCGAAGATGTCGCGACCACGGCCCACCGCGAAGGCCTGGAAGAGGCCGGAGTTGCCTTCACTGCGCTTGAAAAGATCGCCAGTTACTACCCGTCACCGGGGGCATTTTCGGAATATCTGACCAGCTATGTCGGCATCACCGATCTGGCGGCGGGGCATAACGAAATCCACGGTCTGGACAGCGAGGTTGAGGATATCCGCTCGATCATCCTCCCGTATTCGCAATTGCTGGACGCCGTTGCCACAGGCGAAATCGACAACGGCCCGATGCTGATTTCTGCGATGTGGCTGGGCCAGCACCGCGACCGGTTGCGCCAGACCTATGGCAGCGCTTGAAGTCACCTATTGTGGGGCGTATCAAGGGGGTGAACAGGTGATTTCCAAAAGGCAGGGCGATGAAAATCTACAAGGATCTGGAAGCAGCAATTGGCCACACGCCTTTGATAAAGTTGAACAAAGCGTCTGAACTGACGGGCTGTGAGATCCTTGGCAAGGCTGAGTTTATGAATCCCGGTCAATCGGTCAAAGACCGCGCTGCCCTTTTCATCATCCGCGACTCAATCGCCCGGGGCGATTTGAAACCCGGCGGCACGATTGTCGAAGGCACGGCGGGCAATACCGGCATTGGCATCGCGCTGGTGGCGGCCTCGATGGGGTTCCGCTCGATCATTGTGATCCCGGAAAGCCAAAGCCAGGAGAAAAAGGATATGATCCGCCTGGCCGGGGCCGAACTGGTGCAAGTCCCGGCGGCGCCTTACAAAAATCCCAACAATTATATCCGCTATTCCGAACGTCTGGCCATTGCGATGGCCAAGACCGAACCCAATGGCGCGATCTGGGCCAATCAGTTTGACAATACCGCCAACCGGCAGGCACATATCGAAACCACCGCGCCCGAGATTTGGACGCAGACCGATGGCCGGGTTGACGGGTTCATTTGCGCTATCGGGTCGGGCGGCACACTGGCCGGTGTGGCGATGGGTTTGCGCGAAAAATCCAACGATATCAAGATCGGATTGGCGGATCCGCATGGCTCCGGCATGTATGGGTATTACGCCAATGGCGTAATCAAATCCGAGGGGAATTCGATCACCGAAGGCATCGGGCAGGGGCGGATCACCCGCAATCTTGAGGGTCTGTCGGTCGATATGCCTTACACCATTCCCGACACCGAAAGCCTGCCTTTGGTGTTTGATCTGCTGGAACATGAAGGTCTGTGCGTTGGCGGGTCTTCCGGGGTGAATATCGCCGGTGCGATCCGTATGGCGCAGGACTTGGGGCCGGGAAAAACCATCGTCACCATGCTGTGTGACTACGGCACGCGCTATCAAACCAAGCTTTTCAATCCTGAGTTTCTGAAATCAAAAGACCTGCCGGTGCCGCAATGGCTGGACCGACCGGCGGCGGATTTGCCGTCGGTTCTTGAAGAATAAAGGCTGCGTGATGCCCGGTTCTGTGAAAACCCTGTTCGGACTGCTGGTCACCACGATCTTTCTGGCGCTGGCCCCGGCTTTTGCACAGGACACGACCGGCACCACCCCAAAAACTTTTGATTTTGAGGCCTGGGAAAGTACCGCCAGCCGCGCCGAAGAGATTATTCAAAACGCCGAAGCGTCCTCGCCTGCGCTGGAAACCATGCGCGCGACTTTGGCGCGCTACCGCTCCCAGGCGCTGACGGTGCAGGATGCAAACAAGGCCCGGATTGATACGCTAGTGTCCCAGCTTGCCGCCCTTGGTCCGGCCCCGACCGAAGGCGCGATTGAGGCGGTCGAGGTCGCCGACAGACGCCTGAAACTGACCGAGCAACTGGCCCTGGCCCGCGCCCCGGTCCTGGCGGCACAGGAGGCTTATAAACGCGCCGACGGCATGATCGGCGAAATAGACCGCATCATCCGCGAACGCCTGTCAGACCAGTTTTTCACCCTTGGCCCGTCCCCTTTGAACCCAACCCTTTGGCCGGGTGCGTTTGATGCTTTGGTCAGCTTTTTCACCGATATCCAGGTCGAGATTTCCACGGCACTGCAAAGCGAAGCACAGCGGGTGATGATCCGCCAGAACATGCCGATCACCCTGGCGCTGCTGATGGTTGGCCTGATCCTGATGACCCGGGCGCGACGCTGGGTGATGGCGGCCCTTGGTCTGATGCCGTCGGCCAACAACGCAACCGAGAAAGAGGCACGGTCTTTGCTGGCCTCAACCATGCAAGTGGTGTTTCCGATGCTGGGCCTGGCGGCGATTGTGCAAGCGATCGAGACTACCAAGCTGGTCGGTCTGCGTGGCGATGTGCTGCTGTCGGCTGTCCCCTGGATGGGTTTAGCGATAATTGGCACCCTCTGGTTGGGCCGCACGCTGTTTACCGATATTGACGGCACGCCGAGGTTCTTTGACCTAAGCGATAAACGGGCGCGGCGGGGCAAGCAGATCTCGGTTTCGATGGGCGTGACTTTGGCGCTGGGGCTGCTGCTAGACCGGATGGCGGCGCAAGCAGATTTCAGTGATGTGTCGCAAATCGTCGTGAATTTCCCGATTGTCGTGACGGGTGGTCTGCTGCTGGTCAGGATGGGGCTGCTGCTTGATCCCAAGAACCTGATCGTGGTCGAGGGCCATGAGGTAAACCCGCTTCAGAAACGCATTTCCGGGTTGGTCACCCGGGGGGCAGTTGTGCTTGGGGCTTTGGGGCCGTTTCTGGCGGCAATCGGTTATTTCACCGCCTCAACCTCATTCGTTTATCCGGCGATACTGACCCTTGGTTTGTTTGGCACTATCATCGTGGTTTACCGGATTCTGACCGATCTGGCAGAGACGCTGCTGCGGTCAGCCAAGGGCGGTGACAAAAAGCCCGAGGACCAACCACCAACCCTGATCCCGGTCGCGCTGGGCTTTGGGCTGCTGTTGATTTCGATCCCGCTGCTGGCCCTGATCTGGGGTGCAAGGGTCTCGGATCTATTGGAAGTCTGGACCCTGGTCAGCGACGGCTTCACCATCGGGGAGCGGCGGATATCCATCACCGATTTCCTGACTTTCGCACTGGTCTTCGCGCTGGGCTACACCCTCACACGCTTGCTGCAAAGCACGCTGCGCAGCACGGTTTTGCCGCGCACCAAAATGGACGCAGGCGGGCGCAATGCGATCTTGACAGGCACCGGTTATGTCGGGCTGTTCCTGGCTGCGCTGGCGGCTATCACCTCCGCCGGGCTAGATCTGTCAAGCCTTGCCATTGTTGCTGGTGCGCTGTCTGTCGGGATCGGTTTTGGCCTCCAGGCGATCGTGTCAAACTTCGTGTCCGGCATCATCTTGCTGGTCGAACGCCCGATCAAAGAAGGCGACTGGATCGAAGTTGGCGCTTATTCCGGCTATGTCAACAAGATCTCCGTTCGCTCCACCGAAATCGAGACATTTGACCGCGCAACCGTGGTCGTCCCCAACGCCGATTTCATCACCGGCACCGTGATCAACTGGACCCATGACAGTCTGAACGGCCGGGTCAGGGTGCCGGTCGGCGTCTCTTATGATAGCGATCCTGAGCGCGTCAAACAGATCCTGTCGGAAATCGGCTCAGCCCATGCGATGGTCGATCACCGCTTCAATGTCGTCGTGTACTTCATGGGTTTTGGTGCGGATTCGCTGAATTTCGAGCTCAGGGTGATCCTGAAAGACGTGAACTGGATGTTAAGCGTCACCTCTGACATCAACTATGAAATCGTGCGCCGCTTCCGCGAGGAAGGCATCGAAATTCCCTATGCGCAGCGCGACATCAACCTGCGCAATCTGGGGGAGTTGGGCGAGACGATCCAAAAAGCGATGGAGCCTAAAAAATGACCGAGCCTTTGTTTCGCGACGCCTATCAGAAACGGGCAACTGGCACCGTCCTAGCCCATAGTGATACAGGCGGCGTCATTCTTGATCGCGCGATTTTCTACCCAACCGGCGGCGGTCAGCCCGGCGATACCGGTCGGCTGACCTGGGACGGTGGCGCGTTGGAGGTGGCAAACACTGTGAAAGGGCAGGGCGATCAGATCGTTCTGATCGCCGCTGATCCCGCCAGTTTACCCGCGATTGGCACCGAGGTGGCGCAAGATCTGGCTTGGGAAACCCGCTACAGACATATGCGCGTCCACACAGCGCTGCATTTGCTGTCGGTTGTCATTCCGCTGCCCGTCACAGGCGGGTCGATCAGCCCTGAAAAAGGCCGGCTTGATTTTGATATGCCAGAAGCCCCCGACGACAAACAGGTGATTGAAGAAGCGCTGAATGCCTTGATCGCCCGGGATCTTGATGTGGCCGACAGTTGGATCACCGATGAAGAACTGGCCGCCAAGCCCGAGATGGTGAAAACCATGTCCGTCCAGCCACCAACCGGGGCCGGGCATGTGCGGCTGATCCGGATCGGCAGCGCCGATCAGCAGGTTGATCTGCAACCCTGCGGCGGCACCCATGTTGCCAAAACCTCCGAAATCGGGCCGATGCGGCTGGGCAAGATCGAAAAGAAAGGTCGCCAGAACCGCCGCGTCTATATCCATCTGACCGACTGATATTTCACGGCGCAATTGCCGCCAATACCCAAGGATAATCATGGCCACGTCATCGCAGAAACAACGCGCATATACCGGCCCCGCGATCTTCAGCTACGGCTTCCGGCCCTTGTTCCTGCTGGCTGGCATCTGGGGATTTCTGGCGATGCTGCTATGGATCCTGATGCTTCAGGGCCTGATATCGCTGCCCCTGGCAACCGGGCCGGTTGATTGGCATGTGCATGAGTTTCTGTTTGGCTATCTGTCCGCTGTGATCGCCGGTTTCGTGCTGACGGCGGTGCCAAACTGGACCGGACGGCTGCCGATCATCGGCGCGCCACTGGCGGGGCTGGTGGCTTTGTGGTTGGCCGGGCGGCTGGTCATGGCGATGTCTGATCTGTTGCCGTTCTGGCTGGTCGGCCTGGTTGACAGCGCGTTTTTGCTGGCCCTGTGGCTTGCTGTCCTGCGCGAGGTTCTGGCCGGGCGAAACTGGCGCAACCTACCGGTGGCGGGCATTATTGGATTGATATTGCTGGCAAATATTCTGTTTCATGTTGAAACAGCGCAATCCGGCGCCCCAGCACAAGGGCTTGGCAGCCATCTGGCGATTGCCGCCGTCGTTCTGCTGATCGCGCTGATCGGCGGCAGGATCACCCCCAGCTTCACCCGCAACTGGATGGCAAAAAACGCCCCTGGCGGCAGCCTGCCACATCCGGCAGATCGCGCAGATATGGCGATCCTGTTGCTGACCGCGATCAGCCTGGCGATCTGGCTGTTCCTGCCCGAAGGCGTTTTCACAGGGGTGGTCTTGATGTTGACCGGCCTTGCCAATTTCTGGCGCTTATCGCGCTGGTCAGGGCATCATTGCCGGGCCGAACCACTGGTCTGGATCCTGCACGTGGCCTTCGCCTTCATTCCCCTGGGTTTTCTGTTGCTGGGGGCGGCCCTGATCTGGCCTGACATGCTGCCACCAACTGGCATGATGCACAGCTGGCTTGCCGGTGCTTTTGCCAACATGACCTTGGCCGTAATGACCCGCGCCGCCTTAGGCCACACCGGCTATGCCTTAGTGGCAGGCCCGGGTATCACCTTGATTTATCTGGCAATTCTGTCGGCGGCATTCTTGCGTCTGGCCGCGGCGTTCTGGCCCGCCGACCCTTGGCTGATCCCGCTGTCTGGCACCGGCTGGATGCTGGCCTATGGTCTGTTCGTGGTAATCTATGCCCCGCTGCTGATGCGCCCGAAAAAGGCCCCCAAGGCCCCCAACCGCCGTGCTGGTTAGGGCAGGGTCAGCCGAAAGAGAGCCCAATTCACAGGTTTCACAACAGCTTTCAGCATTCCCTAAAGCAATCGCACGCTTTAGCCGTCCCAACCCCTTGCAAACACCCGATTTCCGTTTATAACCCGCCACAATTGCGGAGAGGTGGCCGAGTGGTCGAAGGCGCACGCCTGGAAAGTGTGTAGGCGGGGAACCGTCTCCAGGGTTCGAATCCCTGTCTCTCCGCCAAAAACCATTCGCGAACCTATAACGAGGTCCCTGACGGGGCCTTTT
>CAYXXQ010000026.1:2122-18401 GCA_964469075.1 uncultured Rhodobacter sp. | reverse complement strand
TGACAGGGATTGGCAACAAGGCCGATATGACCATCAAACTGCTTCATACCGCTGATTTGCACCTGGATTCGCCCCTGCGCAGCCTGGCGATGAAGGATGAAACCCTGCGCGCCGAGGTGAAAACCGCCAGCCGCACCGCCCTGTCGCGGATGGTGCGGTATTGCATTGACGAAGGCGTGGCCGCGCTGCTGATTGCCGGCGATCTTTACGATGGTCGCGCCCGCAGCGCCAAAACGGCTGCGTTTCTGGGCCACCAGATGGACCTGCTGCACAAGGCCGGGATCAAGGTTTTTTACGTCAAGGGCAACCATGACGCCGAAAACCCGATCAGCGGCGAAATCGCGCTGCCGCCGAATGTCCATGTTTTTGACGGGCGGGGCGGTAAGGTCAGGCTGGAGGGGGCGGATATCTGGATCCACGGGGTCAGTTTTCGCGACAAACATGCGCCGGAAAGTCTGGTGCCGAAGTTTCAACCGCCCGAGGCCGAGGCGGTGAATATTGCGCTGATGCATTCGTCTTTGACGGGGGCTGAGGGGCATGACAATTACGCGCCCTGCACCCTCGCCAGCTTGCTGGACGCCGGGTTTGATTATTGGGCGCTGGGACATATCCACAAGCGCGCGCTGCATTCGGAAAACCCCTGGATCGTGATGCCGGGCTGCCCGCAAGGCCGTGATATTGGCGAGGCCGGCGCGAAATCCGCCAGCCTTCTGACGGTGGATGGTGGCAAGATCTCGGTGTCTGAGGTTCTGACCTCAGTGGTGGAGTTTCGCCATGTCTCCCTGACGGTTGAAGCCAGTGCTGACGACGCCGATCTGCGGCGGCAGTTGCAGAAGCAGGTGGCGCACGCGGCGGTGGAAACCAAATCCGAAGCGGCGATTTTGCGGGTGCGTTTGACCGGCACCACCGAGCACGCCTGGCAGTTTCGCCGCGACAGTGATTACTGGCGCGACAGCATTGCCGAAATGGCGGCAGAAACCGGGCGGCTGTGGATTGAACAGGTCGATTTTGATCTGGCAGCACCGAAGGCGGACACGGCGTTAATGGCCGATGCCACCGATGAATTGCGGCAGATGATGGAAGACATCAGGCGGGATGCCGGGTTTCAGGCCCAGGCCCGGGTTGAGTTTGATCAGATGTTATCACAGCTTCCGCCGGATCGGCGCAAAGACGCGCTGGCCGATCAGGCGGTCGCTGATGCGCTGTTTGAAAAGCTAGGGCAGGACGCCGTTTTGGCGATGACGGCCCGGATGCTAGGTGTTACGCGATGATGCGTTTACGGCGGCTTGATCTGTCGGCTTTCGGGCATTTCACCGATCACCAGATGGACTTTGGCTCCAAGGGCGACGGGCCTGATTTTCACATCATCCACGGCGCCAATGAGGCCGGAAAAACCACTTTGATGGAAGGCTATCTGCGGCTTTTGTTCGGGTTTCCCAATCTGGAACCCTACGCTTTCAAGCACGGTCGCCCAAACTTAAGGGTCGGGGGAGTGCTGGAAATTGACGGCCAGGAAACCCTGTTGCAGCGGTTGCCGAAACGCGCCAACGCGCTGCAAAACATGGACGGCGATGCGCTGCCGGAAACGCTGATCCAGACGGCCTTGGGCGGCTTGCAGATCGACGATTATCGCAAGCTGTTATGTCTGGATGACGCCACGATCGAAACCGGCGGCGAGGAGATTTCCAACAGCAAGGGCGATATCGGTCGGCTGCTGTTTTCGGCCGCTGCCGGGATCAGTGATCTGTCTGAGGTGCTGGATCAGGCGGCTGATCAGGCGGCGACGTTTTATAAGAAGGGCGGCAGCAAGTCCGTTTTTGCGCAGTTAAAACAAACCCATACGGAGCTTGGTCAAAAGATCGCCGCCATTGATGTGACCGCTGCAAGTTACCGCCAGTTACGCCAGGGATTTGAAGCCGCCGCCAAGGACGAGGCGGCTTTGCGTCAGACCCGCGATGCCCTGACCAAGCAGCAAGTGCGTCTAAGTGCGGTGATCCAGGCCCATGCGATTGCCGCCGATTTGGCGGCGCAGCAGCAGGCCCTCGCGCCGCTTGCGCATTACCCGGAGATACAGGATATCGACCCGGACATGCTGGTGCAAATGATGAGCCGTCAGGCGGGTTTGCAGGCGCGGCGCAAGGTTGCCGAAAGTGATTTGGCTGAGATGGATGCGACACTCGAAGGCCTGATTGCGCAGCCGGTCCTGCTGGCAATTGCCCCGGCATTGAAGGATCTGGAAGGCTTCCGCGCCAAGGCCTTTGCGGCGGAAAGTGACCTATCAAGGCGGCAAGTGGATTATCAGCAGGATCTGGCGGACATGCAGCGCCTGATTGCGGAGCTTGGGGTCACAGGCGCGCCGGATCCGTTGGGGTTTGTGCCGGATGATCGCGCACTTGCCGGGTTGGAACGGGCCTACCAGACGCTTGATGCGGCGCAGGTGGCTGATGGGGCTGCGCAAAAGGAATTGCTGCATGCGCAGGCGCAGCGCGACATTGCCAATGCTGCCGCCGCGCAGTTGCAGACCGATCCCGAAAGCCCGGATCTGGCGGCGCTCCTGACGCGGTATGATGCGGCTGAATTGGTGCAGCAGGACAGTTCGATAGGGCAAAACCTAGCACGCCTGCGGGCGGAGATTGCGGAATGCCTGGCCGCCCTTGGCTTGCCGGGGCAGCGGTTTGACGTTGTGCCGCCAGCGACGATCGCTGCGGCAGAGGCTGGTAAGCTGGCGCAGGATATCGGCTTGGCGCAGGCACAGGAGCAATCGGCGAACGCGGCAGAAATAGCCGCGCGGGTCGATCTGGATCAGGCCCGGGCGCGGCAGGCGGCGATGGTGGAAAGTGCCGGAGGGATTGAATACGCTGCGGCGGCCGATCTGCGGCAAACGCGGGATCGGTTGTGGGACCAGCACCGCGATACACTGACAGCAAATACCGCTGACGTTTTCGCCAAGGCGATGGCGCAGGACGACAGCGCGACGGCCCGGCGGTTGGGGCAAGCCGGTGATCTTGCGGCCCTCCAACAGGTGCGGATCAAGGTGGCCGAGGCTGAGGCGGCGTTGCAGTCTGCCAGTGAACACTCGGCTCGTGCGCAGGCAGCTTTGGCGGGCTTGAACGCACGTTTTAAGGGGTATCTGGCCGATAGTGGCCTGCCGGATACGGTGTCGCCTTCGGGGTTTGTCGACTGGCTCAGGCTTTGTGAATTGGCGCGCCGGGCGGAGGCTGCTTTCACGCGTGCGGAAGCGGCCGCAAGCGGGCATTTCGCCGAGGCCAAGGCGCTTGCGGCGGCATTGGCGGCGGCGCTTGATATGCCTGATGTTGGGCTGGCGGGCAGCTATCGCCTGGCCCGCGCGAAGGTGGAGGCGCAACAAGAACAGGCGCGTCAGATTGCGGCTGCAAAGGACGATCTTGCGCGGGAAACAGCGGCAGTTGCGGTCCGGCAGAAAGCGGTGGTTCGCTGTCAAGACGCGCTTGCGGCAGCGCTTGCGGCTCGGCGGACGCAGGTGAAAACCTGCCTGCCTGATTTGCCTGACACAGAGGGGGAAAACCCGCTGCCGGGTCTGCGAAAGCTGCGGCAGATCAGCGAACGTGCGGTGCTCCACCAACGTCAGATCAGCGGCATGTGCGCAGATCAGACGCTGTTCTCTGACCGCCTTGCGCCCTTGCAGGCAGTGGTTTCCGGCTGTGATGGCCTGGCACCGCTGGCGGCTTTTGCCAAGCTAAGCGCGCTTGTCCAGCAGGCCGAGGGTGCAGAGGAAAAGCGGCACGCGCTGCAATCCAAACGCGATGAATTGGGTCAAACATGTCGGCAAATCAACGCCGAACTTCTAGAGATGGAACAGCAGCTTCGCCAGTTGGCTAAGGGGTTTTCTGACAGTATCGTGACTGACACTCTGGAAGATTTGCGGCAGGCGGTGCAGCGGGCTAAACAGGCCGTCGATCTGCGGGCAGAGGTCAACAGATTGACCGTCGAACTGATCGCACGGCTGGGGGTCGAGACGCCGGAGACGGCGGTTGAAACCCTGGCGGAAACCCCGTTGGAGCAGGCCGAAGGTGACAGTTTGTTGATTGCCGCCGATCTGGAACAGGCGCATCTTGCGGTCGAAGTTGCAATTGCCGCTACAGCGACTGCGAAATCGGCGCTGAACGCGGTTGATGGTGACGCCGATGTTGCGGAACTGACCCAGCAGCGCCGCACGGTTGAGGCGGAAATGCAGGCGGGCGTTCTGAAATATCTGGAGGTCAGGCTGGGCCATAACTTGGCTGAACGGGCGATCCGGCGCTATCGCGACAAGCATCGCAGCGCCATGATGCGCGACACGGAAAAGGCGTTTGAGGTGTTGACAAATGGCGCTTATCGCCAGCTGAAAACCCAGCCCGATGGGGCCGCCGAAGTGTTGGTGGCGATCACCGCTGGCGGGGCCGCGAAGCAGGCGCATGCGATGTCTAAAGGCACGCGGTTTCAGCTGTACCTGGCCTTGCGTGCGGCGGCTTATGAACAGATAGCGACCAATGGTCTGGTGCTGCCGTTTTTCTGCGATGATGTGTTTGAAACCTTTGACGAAACCCGCACCCGCGCGGCTTGCGCCTTGATGCGCCAGATCGGCCAGAGGGGGCAGGCAATTTATCTGACGCACCACCAGCATGTTGTTGATATTGCAAAGGAACTATGTGGTGATGAGCTTCAGGTGCATCAGTTGCAAACTTCTGCTGCGCTGTCTGAAATCTAAGGAAAGTGGGGTCTGATGTTTTCCCGTGAAAACCTGCATTACCAGGCAATTCCCTTGCCCGACCGCGCCGATCTTAGCGATGCTGAAACCGCGCAAGCGGCGCGGGATTTCTACGAATTCATGCGCAAACGCCACACCGTGCGCGACTTTTCTGATCGGCCGGTGGCGCGAAGGGTAATTGAAGAGTGCGTGCGTGCGGCGGGGACGGCGCCAAGTGGTGCCAATCATCAACCCTGGGCTTTCGTTGCGGTCACAAACCCTGCGATGAAGGCCCGCATTCGCAGCGAGGCTGAGGCGGAAGAGCGGCGCTTTTACGCTGGCGGGGCCGGGGATGAATGGCTGAAAGCGTTGGAGCCGATCGGCACCAATGACCACAAACCGCATCTGGAAATCGCCCCCTGGCTACTGGTGGTTTTCGCTCAGCGCTGGGGCCAGTTTGAGGATGGCACAAGGTTCAAGAACTACTATGTGCCGGAAAGCGTTGGCATCGCCACCGGTTTTCTGATCGCGGCCTTGCACCATGCGGGACTGGTGGCGTTGACGCACACGCCGAACCCGATGAAATTCCTGGGGCCAGCTTTGCGGCGGCCTGCCAGCGAAAAACCGGTGATGATCCTGGCGGTCGGCCACCCGGCGACGGGCGCGACCGTGCCGGGTATAGCGAAGGTGAAAAAGCCGCTGGATCAGATTTTGACGGTTTTTGAATAGGCCCGCCCCGGGGTCTAGCCCGTCAGCCAGCGAAAGGCGGTGGCAATGCTGGCTTGACCGTTCTTCAAAACCGGTGCGCCATGTGCCATCAGCAGGCTTTCGGCGGGCCAGTCCGCTACGGCCGCCTTCAGATCGTCGGTCAGGGCAATCGGTGACCAGATGAACAGATCGCCACCGTCCAGCCGGATCACCACCATCAGGGTCGGAAAGTGAAACCCGGCAGTTGAAACCACCGGCCCGTTTGCTGTCAAAATCGCGGGCCGAAAGGTTTTAACACGATGTATCCGTTGGGTTCTGAGCGCGGGCGCGGCAGAAGGTTTGGGGTAAGCTACCGAACCTTTTCGCGCCGTCCCCGCTCGGTCTCGCTTTTCAGCTGACCGCAGGCGGCCATGATGTCTTCGCCGCGTGGTTTGCGCACCGGCGAGGCATATCCGGCCGCGTTGACGATGTCGCCAAAGGCGCGGATGCGGTTGTTTGAACTGCGCTCGTAAGGGGCGCCGGGCCATTCGTTGAACGGGATCAGGTTGATCTTGGCGGGGATGCCGTCGATCAGTTTGACCAGCTTATGCGCGTCCTCGTCACTGTCGTTCACACCTTTCAGCATCACATATTCAAACGTTATGCGTTCGGAATTAGACAGCCTTGGATAGGTGCGCAGGGCGTCCAGAAGGGCGGCGATGTTCCAGCGTTTGTTGATCGGCACCAGTTTGTCGCGGGTTTCGTCATTTGTGGCGTGAAAGGAAATCGCAATCATGCAGCCGATTTCGTCGCCAGCGCGGGCGATTTCCGGCACGACGCCAGAGGTCGACAAAGTGATGCGACGGCGCGACAGGGAAATCCCTTCGGGGTCCATCGCGATCTTCATCGCGTCGCGGACGTTGTCGAAATTATACAAAGGCTCACCCATGCCCATCAGCACGATGTTGGACAATAGCCGCTTGTCGCCGGGGTCTTTGCCCCATTCGTCAAGATCGTCGCGGGCCACCAGAATTTGCCCGACGATTTCCGCGACGGACAGGTTGCGCACCAGTTTCTGGGTGCCGGTGTGGCAGAACGAACAGGTCAGGGTGCAGCCGACTTGCGAGGAAACGCACAGGGTGCCGCGATCTTCTTCGGGGATATAGACCGCCTCGACCTCATGGCCACCATTGATGCGCAGCAGGTATTTGCGGGTGCCGTCGCTGGAAACCTGTTTGGTGACGATTTCTGGCCGTGCAACGGTGAACTCTTCGGCAAGCATCGCGCGGAAGGGTTTGGCAAGGTTGGTCATGGCCGCAAAATCGCTGATGCCTTTTTGGTAGATCCAGCCCCACAGCTGGCCCACACGCAATTTCGCCTGCTTGTCGGGAGTGCCGACAGCGATCAGGGCGTCGCGCATTTGATCGCGGGTCATGCCGACAAGGTTGGGCTTGTCAGGGGCCGCGTCTTTGCGTGGGACGGTCAGGGTATCAGGGGTAATTGCGGTCATGGCGCTTTCGATCAGAACAAGCAGGCGGGATACACCAGAATATAGGGCGCGCAAAGGCCTATGTCATCGGCCTTGGATGCAGGGGGGTATCAGGGGTCGAGTGTTAGGGAGTTCTTAATCTTAAGATATTGTTATCATGTAAAATTGTCCGGAGTACGTGCTTGCCTAAGTGGGGCAGTATCGCCTAGGGTCTGGATATCGGGTCAGGATGACCTGGGACTTTTTCAGGAGCGAGTGTTGCGCATTGCGGGGCGCTCGTGGGGTGATGGAGGGTCCCGAGGGGTTGGGACCCTCCAATTTTTTTGGCCAGTTTTAGGATTTCGGTGCACTGTTTAGAGTGTGCTTGTTTGCTTGCGGCAGAGGGTTGCGAGTATCTCGGCCGTAAATCTGCGTAAGTGGCCCGCTGTGTTTTGATTTCTACCGCTAACGCGCCCTGTCCAGATAATCCGTCCAATTCCGGCATTCGTTGCCTGCAACCCACTGAAATCGCGGCGGATTGCAGGGCTGGTCATGTTCCCGTCGCGCTTGCTTACTGCGCGCGAGGGCCGGATCAGAACCCGGATCAGAACAGTGTCAGCACCAGGCCCATGATGGTACAGCCAACGATGGCATAGGTGCCGTCGATAAAGGTCAGGCGCATTGGCCGACCGGCAAAACCATAGTTTGTGGCGATCCACGGTGTTGCGATGAATGCGCCAAGGCCAAATCCGGCCCACAGGCCTTTGTTCGGGGTATCAATTCCCGCCTGATTGAACGCATGCCGCATCATCCCTGCGACCAGAATTGCCGCCACGAATGAGATGATGAACGGCACCGGATTCTTGCGATCAATCTCCCCTTCGGAGACACCCGCGGCTTCCATCCACTGCTTGCTTAAGATCATATACCAGGCCGCACCAAATGCGTAACTTGCAACCGCTGCGACCAGAACGCCAACATATTCCATACTCTCTTCCCTCCATATTTGGTTATTGTCCGCGCAATATGCCGCAAAATATGGTAAAATGCCAAATATTTTGGTGCGGTTACGAAAATGTGTTTCGCGCCTTCGTTGCAATCGCGTAGCCTTTGCCAATGCCCGGACAGCGCCTTCGCACCTGGTGGGTAAAAGGGGGGAATATGCGTCGTTTTCTAAAGATAGCCGTGCCGGTTTTTGTGATCGGTTTCATTGTCGGGAATGCCTTTTGGTATCTGGCGTCACCGTTATGGATCGACCGCGTCGTGTCCGAAGAATTGCCGGCCGAGTTGCAGTTAACCAGCCTGGCCAGCGGCCAGTTCAGTGGTGTTGATGCGGTGCATCAGGGCGAGGGGCAAGTGGCGGTGCTGCAATCCGGGTCGGGCTTGCTGCTGCTGCGATTGACCGAGTTTCAGGTGACGAACGGGCCGGATCTGAAAGTGTATCTGGCAAAATCGCCAAACCCAGAGAAGGCGTCTGACGTGCTGGACGGCGGTTGGCGGTCGCTTGGGTCGCTGAAAGGCAATATCGGCGATCAGACCTATATCATCCCGTCGGATGTTGATCTGTCTGAGTATGGCTCGGTCGTGATCTGGTGTGAGCCGTTCAAGGCGTTGTTTGCCCGCGCACCTTTGAGCGGTATTTAGCCCTTAAAGCCCGCCAAGGGCACAAATGATCTGCCATTCGTCCTTGGTGACGGGCTGCACCGACAGGCGGGTATTGTTGACAAGAACCATATCCGCCAGCCGGTCGTCGGCCTTACATTGATCCAGAGTGACGGGTTTTGGCAGGGATTTCACGGCCTTGATGTCAACGCAGTCCCAGCGCGCGTCGTCGGTTGTGCTGTCAGGATGGGCCAGGGCGCAGACCTCGACAATGCCGACGACGGCTTTTTCCTTTTGCGAATGGTAAAAGAAACCTAAATCGCCGATTGCCATCAAGCGCATGTTGTTGCGGGCCTGATAGTTGCGCACGCCGTCCCATTCTTCGCCAGCCTCGCCTTTGGCAAGCTGGTCTTGCCAGCCCCAGGTTGAGGGTTCGGATTTAAACAGCCAATAGGCCATACCAATGCTCCTTAATCTTCAGATTTGAGCGGTCTCGACAACAGGGCCGCGACGGCTTCACCAATGGTTAACTGGCGCTCCAGAACGGCGGTGACAATGCCTGCGATGGGCATGTCGATGCCGCGTGGTTCGGCCAGTGTCAAGGTGGCGCGGGCCGTGGCGACGCCTTCAAATGTGGTGCCGCTGCCCATTTCCCCGCCTTGCCCCAGCGCGTATCCAAGCGAGTAGTTGCGTGACTGCATCGAGGTGCAGGTCAACGCCAGATCACCAAGCCCGCTAAGGCCCGACAGGGTTGCCGGATTGGCCCCCATGTCAACCGCAAGGCGCATCATTTCAGCATAGCCCCGCGTCATCAAAGCTGCCCGCGCGCTTTCGCCAAGGCCAGCCCCGATCGTGATGCCTGAGGCAATGGCGATGACGTTTTTCAGCGCCCCGCCAAGCTGCGCGCCGATGACGTCGTTTGACAGATAAAGCCGCAGGCTGGCGGTGGACAGGCGGGCTTGGAGGGTTTCGGCATCCGGGTCGGTGCTGGCCAGGGTCAGGGCGGTTGGCAATCTGCGTGCGATCTCAGTCGCGAAACCGGGGCCGGTCAGAACGGCGATTTCAGCGGTTGGCACAAGTTCTGCCAAGACCTGGCTTGGCAGCAGGCCCGTGCCTTTTTCGATGCCCTTACAGCATAACACGCAGGGTTTTTGCGCCAGTCTTGGGCCGTGGAGGTCAAGAAAGCTCCGCAAGTTTTGGGTTGGGACGGCAAGCAAAACGACCTCGGCCATGTTCAGGCTTTCAGGGTCATTGCTGACGGACAGATCTTGGGGGAAGCGTGCGCCGGGCAGGTTGCTGCGGTTTTCGCCGTCGGTCTGCATGGCGGACACGGCTTTGGCGTCGCGCGCCCATAAAACTGTCGGGTTGGCGTCGCAGGCGAGTGCGATGGCAAGGGCTGTGCCAAACGCGCCGCCCCCGGCGACGGTGATGCGTGTCATGCTTTGGCCCCCTTTTTTCCTGATCCAAGCATTGGTGCAGAGGTCTGGTCAAGCGGCCATCGCGGGCGGGCTGAAAGGCTTAGGTCATCGCGCTTGCCTGCGCGAAAGGCCTCCAACCCGGCCCAGGCGATCATGGCGGCGTTGTCTGTGCAATAACGCAAGGGCGGCGCGAAAAACCGCGCGCCTTGCTGTTGGCACATATCTGTCAGGCCTGCGCGAATGACGCCATTGGCCGCGACCCCGCCCGCAACCGCAAGGGCCGGGGTGTCAACATCGCCCATCATCGCCAACGCGCGGCGGGATTTTTCAACCAGAACGTCACGAACTGCTGCCTGAAAACCTGCCGCAAGATCGGCAACATCCTGGGCATGCAAACCACCCTGTGCGGTGACAAGGTCATCGCGGGTGCGCCGCAGCGCGGTTTTGAGACCGGAAAACGACATGTCGCAACCGGGGCGATCCAGAAGCGGGCGCGGCAAGGTAAAGCGGGTTTCGTCGCCTTGAAGGGCGGCATGCTCAATCGCCGGGCCGCCCGGCTGCGGCAGGCCCAGCAGCTTGGCGGTTTTGTCAAACGCTTCGCCGGGGGCGTCGTCGATGGTGCCGCCAAGGCGGGTGAAATCATCATGATCGCGCACGATCAGAAACTGGCAATGGCCGCCTGACACCAGCAAGGCGAGGTATGGAAACGCCAGCTGATCAGTCATACGCGGGGTCAGCGCGTGGCCCGCCAGATGGTTGACGCCGATCAGGGGTTTGTCAGCGCCCGCGGCCAGACCCTTGGCGCACATCACGCCCGACAGCACGCCGCCGATCAGGCCGGGGCCTGCGGTGACGGCAATTGCATCCATATCGGACAGGGTAAGGCCAGATTGATGAAGCGCTTCCTCAACACAGAGGTCCAGTTTTTCAGCATGCGCGCGAGCGGCGATTTCCGGCACGATGCCGCCAAAATCCTGGTGCAGCTCGGTCTGGCCATAAACCACCGAGGCCAGGATTTCGACAGATGCACCGTCGCGATGGCGCAGCACGGCGGCGGCGGTGTCGTCGCAACTGCTTTCAAGGCCAAGGATGGTCAATTGGTCTGACATATCGACATTTTCTTGCTTCGGAGGTGCCATCGCAGGTAACACCTGAACACATGGCAGGCAATCCCGGCATTCATATCCTTCTGACCCGTCCGCGCGCGCATTCAACCGCGTTTGGCGATCAGTTGCGGCACCGGTTTGGCACGCGCATCCATGTGGTGCTGGCGCCCTTGTTGCAGATCACACCGATTTCTACCGCGCTTGATTTGCAAGATGTCGCGATGTTGTTGTTCACCTCGGTTAATGGGGTGACGGGGTTTGCGGCTTTGTGCGACCGGCGGGATATTCCCTGTCTTTGCGTCGGGCAGAAAACGGCGGATGTGGCGCGGGCGGTTGGGTTGACGGCGGTGTCTGCCGGTGGCTCGGCCAATGAATTGTTGCAACTGGCCTTGGCGCAGACCGAACCTGATGGTGCGTTTCTGTATTTGCGCGGTCGCCATGCTGCGCGGGATCTTGTTGGCGATCTGGTTGCCGCCGGGCTGCGTGCGCGCGCGGCGGTGGTTTATGATCAGCAAGCCCTGCCCCTGACGAATGCGGCGCGGGCTTTGCTGGATGGCAAGGCCCGGGTGCTTTTACCGCTGATGTCGCCGCGCAGCGCCGGCTTGTTTGCCAGTGCCGCCGCTGGGTTGGATCTGGGCAACACCGTGGCCATTGCGATTTCTGAAGGCGCCGCCAAACCCCTGCAAGGGCTGGGTCTGGCGGCCATCCGCGTTGCATCGCGGCCGACGGCGGCGGCGGTTACGCAAGAAATTGCCGCAACCCTTTGACGCAACCCTATAACCCTTGTGGGGGGTGGTTGGCTCACCTATCTTGGGCAGGCGTGGCGTGATCCGCGATTTGATCAAGTGATAGAGGACGGTGGCAGTGGCGACGAAAAAGACGACATCCGGGCCTGAGACATCGACCCCCAAAGGGGCTGCGAAACCAGCTGCCAAACCGACTGCACGCAAGTCAGGCAGCACCGGAAAACCGGCTAGCGCTGTCGCCAAAGCCAAGGCCGAACCGGTTGTACTTGATCCGCCCAAGCGGCCCTCGGCAGCTGACAAGAAGCCTGACACGATTGACGTGAAGGCAACTGAGGTTGCTAAGGATAGTCCGACTAAGGCCTCGGCTGCCAAGCCTGCCGAGGCGGCGAAACCTGCTGCTCCGACTACGTCTAAAACCGAGACACCAGCCAAAGCACCAGACGCCGCTAAGCCAGCCGACCAGCAACCATCGGCAGAGCCGCCGCGCCGCGCCGGGTTTCTTGGTGTGTTCGCAGGGCTTGCGCTTGGTGGTGCTCTGGCCGCCGGGATCGGTTATTTTGGGGCGGGATATATCAACCCTGTTGACCCGGATCAGCCGGATTATGCGGCAGAAATCTCTCGCCTGTCGGCGCAGATCGACGATCAAGCCCAGCAGCTTGAAGCCCGGGTAGCAGCGCTTGAAGCGGCGCGCGAAAACGCGTCGCTGGCAAAGGTTGAAGAAGACATTGCCGCCCTGAAAGACGCTTTGGCTGCGCAATCGGCAAACCTGTCGGAGCGTCTGGCGCAAACCGACGCGGCCCTCGCACAGGCCTTGCAGGATCTTGAGGATGCGCGCGCTCGTCTGGCGGATAACATTTCCACGACCGGTGGTGAGTTAAGCGCCGCCACGTCTGATCTGATCGCCCGATATGGGGCCGAAATTGACCTGTTGAAAACCCAGCTTACCGATCAGCTTGCCGATCGGAAGGCGCTTGAAGCGCGGTTGAACGATTTTTCGGACAAGGCCGGGGCGCAATTATCAGACGCGCGCGAAAAGCTGTCTGAGTTGACCGAAAACGCCAGTGCGGCAGCCCAAAGGGTTGATCTGACGCTGGCGCGCGAACGCCTGAAAGCGGCAGTTGCAACGGGCAAATCTTATGCCGATCAACTGGCAGCGATCGCCCGCGAAGCGGCGGTTGAAATCCCTGCGGCCCTGAAAGGTGGGGCCGATAACGGGGTGGTGACGATGCTTGAATTGCAGCAAACCTATCCGGATGCCGCCCGTAAGGCCCTAAAATCGTCGATACGGGCTGAGGCCGGTGAAGGGGTTGGCGCAAAGCTGACCGCGTTTTTGCAAAGCCAGCTTGGCGCGCGGTCGCTGGAAGAACGCGACGGCGACGATCCAGATGCGATCCTGTCCCAGGCTGAAGCCGCGTTAGGGCGTGGGGACTTGCAGGCGGCGGTTGATCTGGTGCTTTTGTTGCCCGCTGAAGGGCAGGCGGAAATGGCCACTTGGCTGGCGGATGCACAATCGCTGTTGGCGGTGCAATCGGCCCTGGAAGAATTTAACGCAACACTTGACGCAAATGATCAGGACGGGAATTGAACATGGTCTGGTCGCTGATAAAAATCTTGCTTTTCGTCGCCCTGGTCGCGGCCCTGACCTTCGGGGCGGCCTTCCTGATCGACACCGGCGGCGAAGTGCGGGTGGCCCTTGGCGCGATGGAATTCACGTTGACGCCGTTGGCCGGATTGGTCGGGCTGATCGTGATATTGATGGTCGGTTGGCTGCTGTTTCGCGTCGCTGGCCTGTTGGTTGCGAGCTTTCGGTTTTTTAACGGCGATGAAACCGCGATTTCGCGCTACTTTGATCGCAACCGCGAACGGCGCGGGTTTGAGGCGCTGGCCGATGGGCTGATGGCGCTTGCCTCGGGCGAGGGGCGGGTGGCGATGGCCAAGGCGGCGCGGGCAGAAAAATATCTGGGCCGCCCGGATCTGACCCTTTTGATCAGTGCCCAGGCGGCGGAAATGACCGGCGAAACCGGCCGCGCGCAGGAGATTTACAAAAAGCTGCTGGAAGACGACCGGACGCGGTTTGTCGGCGTGCAAGGCATTCTGAAACAGAAGCTGGCTGAGGGGGACACTGACACCGCCCTCAAACTGGCCGAAAAAGCCTATGGCTTGCGGCCCCGGCACCAAGGCACGCTTGACACGCTGTTTTCCCTGCAAAGTGAAAAGGCCGATTGGAAGGGCGCGCGCGCCACTTTGGCGGCCAAGCTGAAATCCAAGGCCTTGCCCAAAGACGTGCATACAAGGCGCGACGCGGTGCTGGCGCTGGCGGATGCGCGCGAAAAGCTGGAAGCCGGGCAAATCGAAAACGGCAAGGTTGCAGCCCTTGAGGCCAACCGCCTGTCGCCTGACCTGATCCCGGCGGCGGTGCTGGCGTCGGAAATGTATATGCTGAACGCCTCCCCGCGCAATGCCACGAAGGTTTTGAAAAAGGCCTGGACGGTGCAACCGCATCCCGATCTGGCCGCTGCGTTCGCGGATATTACGCCCAATGAAACGCCTGCCGACCGGCTGACCCGGTTTAAGCCTTTATTAGGGCTGAAGCCGGACGATCCTGAAAGCAGGCTGCTGGCGGCTGAACTGGCGATTGTTGCCGAAGATTTCCCTGCGGCGCGCAAGTCGATGGGCGATCTGGCGGAAACCGATCCGACGACGCGGTCGCTGACTATTATGGCCGCGATTGAACGCGGCGAAGGATCGCCTGACAATGTTGTGCGCGGCTGGCTGACCAAGGCGCTAGGTGCGTCGCGCGGGCCGCAATGGATGTGTACGTCCTGCAATCATATCCACGGCAATTGGGTGCCGGTCTGCGAAAACTGCCAGCGCTTTGATACGCTTGCCTGGGCCGTGCCACCAAAAGCCAGCGAGCCTGCAAACCGGTCCACCGACATGCTGCCCCTGATCGTCGGCGCTTTGGAAGACAAGTCTGATCAGTTTGCGCCGGCCGCCGAACCCGAAGCGCCCGCTGCCGTTATCAAGGAAACAACAACGGCCGACACATCCGCCGAGGCGCCGCACACGCTGCGCGCCAAAAGCCGGACACCGGGCCTTGCTGAACAGGTCGAAGATATCTCAGACGACATGGACGGCATCTTGGGCGACCCCCATACGGTGCCCGAAACCCTGGACGCAAAAACCTGATTTTTGGGGCTACCCTAGGGCAATTTTCCTTGCTATCTAGCGCCCCGTGGCCCCAATAGCTCAGTCGGTAGAGCAACTGTTTCGTAAATAGTAGGTCGGCGGTTCGAATCCGTCTTGGGGCACCAAATAAATTAGCTTTTTACAAAAAAATCATATACTTAGGAGATAACCTTCGGCTTCAATCCCCCTTAGAATCCCCCTTGTGTGCTTCGGTCAATCGCA
Source organism: uncultured Rhodobacter sp. (assembly GCA_964469075.1). Lineage (GTDB taxonomy): Bacteria > Pseudomonadota > Alphaproteobacteria > Rhodobacterales > Rhodobacteraceae > UBA5972. Next base: position 3,258 of record CAYXXQ010000026.1, on the reverse strand, counting down.
TAGCGCTGTTGAATTTCAAGCCATCAGATGTGCGATAGCCAATTCATCATTGCGCCCAGCGCGACGGCCTCGCGGTCCTCATACTCGGCAACAAGCCGCAGATAGGTCGCATTGTGCATGTGTTTGGGTTTGCCCCAACCTGAGCCTTCCATTAGGCCGGGGGGCCATTGCAGGCGGTCGCGCAGCTTTTCAGCACGCCGCATCTCCCGGTCCCGGCCATTTTCGTTTTCAGATGGATAGGCTAACTTATGGCAGTGACGACAAGCAAAGATTGCACCGCCATAAAGAACGGCCACCCGCTTACCGCAGCCTCGCGCTGGGCAAAGGAACCAAGGCCGCGCACCGCCGAAATGGCAGGGCGTCCAGTCGATCTGGACAGAATACCGTCTGTCCTACCAATCGCCGCCATTCTCGCGGTTGCGGTACTTCAGGATTACGTGCCCCGCCGCCGCCGTCACCCGGATATCGCCGATCGGTCGCCCCGCCTGCGACCATGAATAGGAACAAGTGCGCCCCGAATGCAGCCAGCCATCGCTGGCCAGCTTACCGATCTGCAGCGCCTTCATGTCCTCAACTGAAGTTCGTGTGCCCCAGCGCCAGTAATTTCCGCTGCCTGTTCCACCCATTTGCCCATTCCCTTTTTGCCCAAATCAATAGGCAAGTTGCGGTTTCAATGCGTTGGGGTGCTGCGAAACCCGCGCGACTTTTCTGCCTTCATTTTGCCCGTGACAGAATTTGACCGGTGATTGTTGCCCCGTGTGAAGCCGTCCAGATTTTGTCGCCCCGTTACCGGGTCCAGCCATCGCCTACTTACCCTCAGTCACAGTCCTGATAGTTCGAGGCCATGCAGGCTCTTGCCCGTTGAGTTGCTTCTGCGACTTGTTCCCGCGTCATCCCTTTTTTCGACGAACTCGCGAAGTTTTGCGTCGTTTTCGTTCCCGTTTGCGCTGCCAATATTGGCCCACATGTGTGCCAGAACGTCGTCCTTCAGCACGCCGTAGCCAAAGGCATACATGAGGCCGAGGTTGATCTGGGCCTTCGCATCGCCTTGGTCAGCCGCGAGGCGATACCATCGTGCTGCCTCAGTGGCGTCCTTCAGCACGCCCTCGCCAGTGCGGTACATGACGCCGAGGTTG
>CAYXXQ010000026.1:0-2022 GCA_964469075.1 uncultured Rhodobacter sp. | reverse complement strand
CGTCCTTCAGCACGCCCTCGCCAGTGCGGTACATGACGCCGAGGTTGTGCTGGGCCTCCGGGTAGCCTTGGTCAGCCGCGAGGCGATACCATCGCACCGCCTCAGTAGTGTCCTTCAGCACGCCCTCGCCATTTGCATACATGAGGCCGAGGCCGACCTGGGCCGATGCGTCACCTTGATCTGCCAGTGGTTTTAATTCGCTGAGCGCTGTCGCGTAGTCTCCTGCGGTATAGGCTTCGAAAGCCTTCTGAAGATCAGCTGCTTTGGAAGTCGACCCTGAATAAGCAAACGCTAGGGCTATGAGGGCCACGCGACACAAATTATGCATAAAGGTTCCTTTCCGTTTTCAGAACATCCTAGACCGACGTGACGACGCATGGAAAGGCCGTCCCTGCGATTGCCTCTGGCCAGCAGTCAGAACATTACACTAATCTTGTCGTCTGACATTGTGACATTAGTTTCGCCCTTGCCGGTGATGCGGGATTTCATCTTGGGTGGGGTCCGTTTGGAGAATGCGCAATCGGTTTGCTCCTTGCCGAGATCACTTTCCATTTTCACGTTCCCTAAGGCTCTTCCCAACGCTGTGTCAGCCCGTTCCAGTGCCGCCCGTTCGGCCCGTGGCGTTCCCATTCCGTCAGAAGTCGCCAATCATCCAGCGAAACAATGCGGCCCGTCCAAGTTTTTGGCTGCCCCGTGAAGGATAGACCGTGCGGAAAGGTTGCGGCACTGGGCTTGGGTTCTGACTTTTGCGCGAGGGGTGTTGCGACAATCGCGACTTCCGCGACAAGGGGCACGATATTTGGAAGGGTGGGTGGTTGCGACACTTGCGACAATTGCGACACGGGGCTTACGACGGGGGCTTGTGTCGCAGAAGTCGCAGATGTCGCAGGGGGGTGCCCCGCAATTTCCGCAAGTCTGGCGTAGGCGTCAAACCACATTGTCTGCACCTTTCACGATTGCCCAAGCCTCGGCCCGCGCCGCCCCGCGCACCACCGTTCCGGGTTCAAGCGCCACCAGCCATCCATGCCTTTCGAGGATGCCCAGCGCAGCCCGTGCTTTCGGACTTTCACGCAGCGGGTTCGGCCCGAGCCGCACCACGTCGCGAACCAGCACATGCGCTTCCGTCCAGTTTTCCAACAGCCACTTGCGCAGGGCTTCGGCCTTGTCGATTTCAGCCGATACATTTGCAGCACTGGCCAGCCGTGACGCTTCGGACAGATAGAATTGCGCAAGTATGATTGCGTCGGCCATAATATCGGGCTGCACTTTGCGGGCTTCCAAATCGGTCCAGAGTGTCAGCACGCCCGCAATGCGCGCAGCCTGTTCAGCGACTTTCGAGGCGGCCCCGGTGATATGCGAAAGCGCGCCACGGGGGGCTTGTGCAGCCTCCATTGTATCCGCGAAAGCTATCAAAAGTGTCCGCGCGCTGGGCGTCAGCGTCAGGCTTTCCGGTTTAAGGGTGCGGTTATCATCCCAAGTTGGCATGGTGCGCAACAGGATGGATTTCAGCCGCGCCGCGAAGGTGCTTAGCGCCGTATCATCCCGGCGCATATTCGCAGAAAATCGCCGCCCGATACTGGATGCGGGTTCGCAGATCAGGCAACGGGGAAGGAAGCCCAAGCCGCTTGCAAGAGGGTCGGATATGAAGCCGTGCATGACCACAGGTTGCGCCATCAGGTGCAACGCCATACGTCGCCCGCGCAAGGTAAAGACGCCATCGCCCGCCCGCGTTCGCTTGATTGGGTCCGAACATGATCAGGCGATTTGCAGCACCGGCTATATGGTTCTCAGACCCAAGGAGTGCGTGGATTCACGCTTTGTCTATTATTTCTTGCAGGGCGGCGAGTTTTCCGACGCAATGGCATCACTACAAAAAGGTGCCAGTGAATAGCCCCTAGTTTCCTAGACACCTTGCAGTTTCAGTTTCTGCTGCTGTTCGAATGCGATCGGCGACAGCATTCCGTTCCTAGCTGTTCCATCCCGGATGATCACATAGCCCCTCGTCGATCAGCGCTTTTCATG
>CAYXXQ010000025.1:4972-18555 GCA_964469075.1 uncultured Rhodobacter sp. | reverse complement strand
ACCATGTCCGCTCCAACCGCCGTGTGGCGTTGAGGTCGGGGTCTTCGATCAGGACAATGGGTTCAGGCTCGGCCACCGGATCGGGGGTTTCGATTTGGGCGAGTTCGATTTCTGTGTCGTCAGTGATCGCGTCGTCTGTGGCCACATCTGTTGCCGTGTCCGTTGCCGGATCGGTGGCGACATTGGTTGCAGGAGCGACCGCCACATCCTCGACTACCGCCTCCACAATCGCTTCTACAACCTCTTCTTCCACGGCAGCAGGTTCATCTTCGTCGATGATATCGACCGTGTTCTGGTCCGTTGCCGCAGGTGTCGCCGTGGCATTGGCGGCCAAGGGCCAAAGCTGGCTGATATGGCTGGCGCCATCGGTGACAAAGCTGTCCGCTGGGATCTGACCGCTGTTTTTCAGTTGCCCAAGCAAGGTCGCGGCCTGATCTTCGCCTAAAGGCCCGATCACAATCGCATACCAGGCCGATGTGGTCTGAAACGCCTTGGTGTCTGGGAAATTATTGGCAAAAAACTGCGCCCTGGTGCGGGTGTCGCGGATGTTGTTCTGCGATTCCACTTGAATCCAGCGTTGCGCCTGTGCGTGCACCTGGGCGCCGCCCAAAGCGATGAACACCGTCGCAATAAGAATAAGCGGGGCAAAATGCATTTTTTTGATCGTCATTGTCGCCAGAATTCCTGTTACACTAATACTTTACCAGCCCCTGAAAAGAGACTCAGCCTTTTAACCGTCGCGCGACATTACCAAATCATACCTGAATTGCACGCCTTCAATGGCCTATGCCGATTGACCCTGTGCCGCCTGTTGCCTATTGAGAACGCGCGATCAGGGCTGGCCCGCCGCGATCGGGCAAGAAACAAGGACAAACCGATGGCAGGAACCGACACGCCACGCTGTTTCCAGGATGTGATTCTGAGGCTTCAGGCCTATTGGGCCGATAAAGGCTGCGCGATCCTGCAACCTTACGACATGGAGGTTGGTGCGGGCACGTTTCACCCGGCGACGACCCTGCGCTCGCTTGGCTCAAAACCCTGGTCGGCGGCCTATGTGCAGCCCTCGCGGCGGCCAACCGATGGGCGATACGGCGAAAACCCGAACCGGTTGCAGCATTATTACCAGTATCAGGTGTTGATCAAACCCTCGCCGCCCGATCTTCAGGCGCTGTATCTCGGCTCCCTTCAGGCGATCGGGATCGACATGGATTTGCACGATATCCGCTTTGTCGAGGACGATTGGGAAAGCCCGACTTTGGGTGCCTGGGGCCTTGGCTGGGAGGTCTGGTGTGATGGCATGGAGGTCAGCCAATTCACCTATTTCCAACAGGTCGGCGGATTTGATTGCCAGCCTGTTTCAGGTGAGTTGACCTACGGGCTGGAACGTCTGGCGATGTATGTTTTGGGCGTCGATCACGTGATGGACATGCCGTTCAACGCGCCGGATGCGCCTATTGCGCTGACCTATGGCGATGTTTTTCGCCAGGCCGAAGAAGAATACTCGCGCTTCAATTTTGATGTTGCCAACACTGAAAAGCTGTTGGCGCAATTCATTGATGCGGAGGCCGAGTGTCTGGCCATCCTGGCAAACCCGCGCCAGGATCCCAAGACCGGCAAGCATATCGTGATGGCCCAACCGGCCTATGATCAATGCATCAAAGCCAGCCATCTGTTCAACCTTCTGGACGCGCGTGGCGTGATTTCGGTGACGGAACGCCAGGCCTATATCGGCCGGGTGCGTAACTTGGCCAAGCTATGCGCAGGCGCGTTCATTGAGACCGAAGCCGGCGGATCGGTTGCGGCATGAAGGGCAGCATCCTGATGGGCGGGTTGTTAGGCTTCACTGCGATTTTCGCGGGCGCTTTGTGGTATTTTCAGAACTACGCCTATTACAGTGTTGAGCGCCCCGATGATTTCACCATTGCGCTGACGCTGGTCGCCGATGGTGCACCTGAACGGATTTTAGCGCGGGACTTCACGGTGATGCTGTCTGACACCAGCCCCTTGAAATTCCGGGCTTGTTTCACGGTTGTAAACTCGATCCCGATGATGACCGAAACCTATGTCGTTTACGACAAACCAACGCCGTTGCAAGCGCCCGGCTGGTTTGAATGTTTTGACTATGTCGCGCTGACCGAAGACCTGCAATCAGGTCAGGCGGTTGCGTTTCTGGCCGAAAAAGACATTACCAACGGGGTTGATCGGGTCGTGGCGGTTTATGACGACGGTCGGGCCTATTCCTGGCATCAGCTGAACGAAAAATTTGCGGATTAACCATGCCTGATCTTTTGTTAGAACTGTTTTCTGAAGAAATCCCGGCCCGCATGCAAGCCCGTGCGGCTGAGGATTTGCGCAAGCTGATCACAAACGGTCTGGTCGAGGCCGGGCTGACCTATGAGGCCGCCGCGGCCTTTGTCACGCCGCGCCGGTTGGCCTTGAATGTCACAGGCCTGCTGGCGACATCGCCTGACCTTTTGGAAGAACGCAAGGGCCCCAGGGTCGACGCGCCGGAAAAAGCCATCGACGGGTTTTTGCGCGCAACCGGTCTTGCGCGCGATCAGCTTGAAGCGCGCGACGACAAAAAGGGCCAGGTGTATTTCGCCCGCATCAATAAGCCCGGCCGCCCAGCCGCGGACATCGTGGCCGAAGTGGTTGAAAGCTGCGTGCGCAATTTCCCCTGGCCGAAATCCATGCGCTGGGGCGCGGGCGCGCTGCGTTGGGTCCGGCCTTTGCAGTCGATCCTGTGCATCTTGACGGACGAAAACGGCGCATATGCCGTGCCGATCATGCTGGATCACATCCCGACCGGCGACACCACCGAAGGCCATCGTTTCATGGCGCCGGGCCGGTTTTCGGTGACATCGTTTGAGGATTACGCCGCCAAGCTGAAACGCGCCAAGGTGCAGCTAGATCCCAAAGAACGCGCTGATCACATCCAGGCGGATGCCGAAAACCTGGCCTTTGCCCAGGGCCTAGAGGTTGTTGCGGATCCGGGCCTGTTGGCCGAGGTTGCGGGCCTGGTGGAATGGCCGGTTGTTCTGATGGGCGATATTGCCGCTGATTTCCTGAACCTACCGGCAGAGGTTTTGCAAACCTCGATGAAGGAACATCAGAAGTTCTTTTCGGTGCGCAATCCGAAAACCGGGCGGATCGAAAAGTTCATCACAGTCGCCAATCGCGAGACAGCGGATCACGGCGAAACCATCCTCAAAGGCAATCAGAAAGTTCTGTTTGCCCGGCTGTCGGATGCAAAATTTTTCTGGGAAAACGATCTGCGCCGGATTGCCGATGGCGGGCTTGAAAGCATGGGCGAAAGCCTGGCCAATGTGACGTTTCACAACAAGCTGGGCAGCCAGGCCGAACGGATTGACCGCATCGCGGCCCTTGCCGGGGAAATCGCGCCGCTGGTTGCGGCGAAGGCCAAAATGGCGGTGCAGGCGGCCAAGGTTGCCAAGGCCGACCTGGCCTCGGAAATGGTCTATGAGTTTCCCGAACTTCAGGGCGTCATGGGGCAGTATTACGCGCTAGAACAAGGGCTTGACCCGGAAATCGCAACCGCTTGTGCGAACCATTACGCCCCGCTTGGCCCGTCGGACGCAGTGCCGACCGGGCCGGTTTCGATCGCGGTCGCTTTGGCGGATAAGCTGGATATTCTGACCGGGTTCTGGGCAATTGACGAAAAGCCCACCGGCTCCAAAGACCCGTTTGCGCTGCGGCGTGCGGCGCTGGGCGTGATCCGCATTCTTTTGGAAAACAGGCTGCGCTTGCCTCTGGAACGCTTTGTTGATGGCCAGTTGCTGAAAAACGAAATTGAGAAGACGTTTGACACATCCGCCGAAAAGGAACGGCTGTTTTTGAACCAGATACTGGACCAGATCGCCCAGCGTGGGGTGTTCGGTGCGGCGCTGCATGCGGTGGTCGACAGCTTTGATGGCGATATGCCGTTTGACGACGACAAGAACGACTGGCTGGCCGATCTGAAGGTTGGAATTCCGACGCGCAGCCAGGATCTGATCGGGTTTTTCCATGATCGTCTGAAGGTCTATCTGCGCGAGGCGGGCATTCGCCATGACGTGATCGACGCTTGCCTTGCCATGCCTGGCAATGATGATTTTGTGCTGCTGGTTCACCGGGCCGAGGCCTTGGCGGCGTTTTTGAAAACCGATGACGGCGAAAACCTGTTGCAGGGCTTTAAGCGCGCCAACAACATCCTGACCCAGGCCGAGGCCAGAGATGGCGTCGCCTATGAGGGCGCGCCGGATGTGAAATACGCCACGGATGCCAGCGAAAAGGCGTTGTTTGCAGCACTCGACACTGCTGAAGAAGCGATTGCGCCTGCCTTGAAAGCGGAAGATTTCGCCGCTGCGATGACCGCATTGGCTGGATTGCGCGCACCAATTGACGTATTTTTTGAAGCGGTCCAAATCAACAGCGACAAGCAGATAGAACGGCGCAATCGCCTGTGCCTGCTGCACCGCATCCGCGACGTGATGGGCCGCGTCGCTAAATTTGCAGCCCTTGAAGGCTGATCAAACCGGTTGAACTTTCGGGTTCAGCCCGGCGGGAGACACCGCCCTTGATGCCGCAGCGCAGCAAGGCCCTTGCCAGCGCGATTTTTCCGCTTATTCTGTGGCCAGCAGATAGGATTGAACATGACGGAATACCCGCAAATTCAAAGGCTTGGCCGAAAAAGCACTGTCCCGGCCCCGGTCTATGGCGCTCGTGCCAATCGCCTGGCCAAGCTTTGCCAGCTTGGATTGCCGGTTCCGCTGGCCTTTGGCGTGTCAATCCCGGCAGTGAAAGCCATCGCCGCTGGCCATTTTCCCGATATCGAAACCTTGCTGGCAGGCTTCGGTGAACGCGGCATTGTGTCGGTTCGGGCCAGCCCCGGGCAGCGCAATTGGGGCGGGCCAGAAACCCTGCTGAATGTCGGGCTGAACGACGCTATTCACGGCAAGTTGTGCCATCGTTTGGGGGACACGGCGGCCAACGCGCTTTATTGCCGATTTGTGCAGGAATATTCGATCCATGTCGCCAGGCTGGACGCTGACGCGTTTGAAGGTTTGGGCGACAGTGAATGCGGAAAGCTGGCCTCGCTTGAGGCGGCGCTGGCGATCTACGAATCCGAGATGGAAGAGGGATTTCCGCAAAACCCGGTGGATCAGATGCAGCAGGTCCTGCGCTCAATGGCGCGGGCCTGGGAGGGGACGACGGCGCGGATTTTGCGCCAGGCGCGGGGTGCGCCCTCGGATGCTGGGCTTGGGCTGATCGTGCAGCGCATGGCGCTGGGCCTTGGGGCCGGGGAAAGCGGCGCCGGGGTCGTGCAGTTCGTGCAACCCTCGACCGGTGAGGTTGGCGTGCGTGGGCGTTATTTGCCGAAAGGCCAGGGGCGTGATGCGATCCGGCCCGGGCAACAGGCGTCCTATATCACCATCGACAAGCGTGGCCGCTCGCTGGAAGATGCCAGCCCCGAAGCGCTGGCCGATCTGCGCCGCTATGCCCAGATCGCGCGCATGGGCTGCCATGATGCGTTAAGTTTTGAGTTCACGATTGAAAACGGCAAGACCTGGCTTTTGGACGCCGCCCCTGCCAAGCGCAGCCCGCGCGCGGCCGTGCGCATCGCGGTTGATCTGGCCGAAGATGGTGCGATCAGTCGCAAATCCGCCTTGTTGCGGGTGGAACCGCGCAATTTGCAGCAATTGCTGCACCCGCAGATCGACCCTGACGCGCCACAACAGGTTTTCGCCAAAGGCCTTGCCGCCAGTCCGGGTGCTGCTGCCGGTCGGATTGTGTTTTCGGCCACTGCCGCACAGGCCAGTGCGGCCCGGGAAGAGCCCTGCATCCTTGTGCGTCATGAGACCAGCCCGGAAGATATTCGCGGCATGCATTCCGCCAAAGGAGTGTTGACCGAACGTGGTGGTATGACCAGCCACGCGGCCGTGATTGCGCGCGGTCTTGGCCTGCCTTGCGTTGTTGGCGCGTCCAGTATCAAATTGAATTTCCGCAAGAAAACCCTGACCACCAGCGACGGTACCGTGTTTCGCGAAGGCGACATCATCACTGTTGACGGCACCAATGGCGAAGCAATGATCGGCGAAGTTGGCATGGTTCGCCCGGAACTTGACGGCGCGTTCGCGACCCTGATGGAATGGGCCGATGAGTACCGCGATATCGGCATCCGGGCCAATGCCGACACCCCGACAGATGCCAGGATCGCCCGGGTTTTCGGGGTCGATGGCATCGGGTTGTGCCGCACCGAGCACATGTTTTTTCAGGAAGATCGCCTGACGGTGATGCGCGAAATGATCTTTGCGGATGACGAAACAGACCGCCGCGCAGCCCTTGACCGGTTGTTGCCGATGCAGCGCAGTGATTTCGCGGAATTGTTTGAGATCATGCAGGGTCTGCCGGTCTGTATCCGGCTGTTTGACCCGCCATTGCATGAATTTCTGCCGCATTCCCGCGAGGCGATGCAGGAACTGGCCGAGGCGATGGATCTGCCTGTCAGTCAGGTCATTGCCCGCGCCGAAGGGCTGGCTGAGTTTAACCCAATGCTGGGGATGCGCGGCGTGCGTCTGGGGATCACTTTGCCGGAAATCTATGACATGCAAGCCCGCGCGATCTTTGAAGCCACGGTTTTGGCCGCGCGCAAAGGCAAGGCGGTGGTGCCTGAGATCATGATCCCGCTGGTGTCAGCTTCACGCGAGGTGGAGTTGGTGAAGACCCGGATTGATGCGGTTGCGGCGGCGGTGCAGGTCGAAACCGGCGTGACCTTTACCTACCGGCTGGGCGCGATGGTCGAGACCCCGCGCGCGGCCCTCAGGGCGGGGGATCTGGCGGCAAACTCGGCGTTCTTAAGCTTTGGCACCAACGATCTGACACAGATGACATACGGCCTTAGTCGCGATGATGCCGGCCGGTTCATGAGCACCTATGTCAACCAGGGCGTTTTTGCCGAAGACCCGTTCCACACGCTGGATATTGACGGGGTGGGGGAGCTGTTGTTGCTGGCCTCTGAACGCGGGCGAGCGGCGCGGCCTGATCTGGTTTTGTCGGTCTGCGGCGAACATGGCGGTGATCCGCAATCAATCGAGTTTTGTCGCGAGGCGGGGTTTGATTACGTCTCCTGCTCGGCCTACCGGGTGCCGGTGGCGCGGCTGTCGGCAGCCCAGTCTGCGGTGCGTGGAACCAACAAAAGCACCGAAGATCTGGTGGTGACTTGAATTGCATCCGCTAGGTGTTGGTTTGACCCCTAGGAAACCGGAGGCAAATCAGTCTTTGGTGCCGCCAATACTGTTTCCAATATAAAAACAAACTGTTGCCAGATTGACACGAAACCTGTCTGGACATTCCCGCCAACCTATCTATTTCGACTAAAATCTGTAATTCAGACCCTGTAGGGACTGAGAAAAACGTAGATTTGAGGTAAGGCTGATGAGACGTTCTCAGGCTTTTATATATGCATGTGTCGGGTTTTTCGCCGCCACATCGCTTGGCAATGCCGAGGGGACACTAAGCAGTTCCAATGGCATAGCGGGGGATGTAAACGGCCAGATCGTCACCATGCTTGGCCAGGAAATTTCGGCCCTGCGGCGGGTGTCGGGAAACCGGCTGATCGAATTGGCGACAACGAATCCCAACAACGTCAAGCGCGGTTGGTTTTTTGGCCGTCGTAAGACCGATCCGGTCGACAATTTCGCGCATACAAGGGCCTCCCTGAAGCAATTGCCGCCTGCACGCGGTGGCTCCCAATGGAAGTGCTTGTCTGAGGCGCTATATTTTGAGGCCCGCGGCGAAAGCGTCAAGGGCCAGTTCGCGGTGGCCGAGGTGATCCTCAACCGGGTCGATACTCAAAGCTTTCCCAGCGATGTTTGCGGTGTGGTTAATCAAGGCGTTGGCAATGGCAAACATGCTTGCCAGTTTTCCTATAAATGCGACGGTCTGCCAGAAGACATCAGCGAACAGTCCGCCTATCAGCGGGCCGGTAAAATCGCCCGCATCATGCTGAACGGCGAGGCGCGCATCCTGACCAAGGGCGCGACCTATTACCATTCAACCGCCGTCAGCCCGGGCTGGGCCCGCAAGTTCACCCAAACCGCGAAAATCGGCGTCCACAAGTTTTACCTCGATCAACGGCAGCTTTCATCAAACTGAAGCCGGATTTGGCCGGGTTGTAAGTTGCCGGGTCGCGTGATCGCTTCGCGGATGCGGCTTTTGATGTCGGAATTATTCCTTGTTCGAAGGTTGGCCTGCCTATAGTAAAGCGCGGGGTTACAGGGCCGTCGGGTCCGGGGAGTGGTGTGATGACAGACGAAACCAGTCTGGCGTTTGAGGCGCCCTATCTGCGCTCGGTCGCGTCGGACAAGGGCGATCCTTTGGATCGGATCTCGGTCCGGGATTACACACGCGAAGTTGAAATCGGCGCCTTCCAGGCGGAGCGCGGCGTCACCCAGCGGATCAAGTTCAACGTGGTGCTTGAGGTTTCGCGTCACGCCGCAGCGCAGTCGGATGATGTCGATCAGGTGCTAAGCTACGACACTATTATTGAAGCGATCGAGGATCAGCTTTCCACAGAACGCATCAATCTGCTGGAAACCCTGGCCGAGCGCGTGGCCGAGCGGGTCTTGACCAACGCCAAGGCGGTGCGGGTGTTTGTGCGGATCGAAAAACTGGACCGCATCCCAGGGACTTTGGGCGTGGAAATTGTCCGCTCCAGGATTGAGGGCGCCAATGTCGTGCGCCCGGTTGCCCCCAAAGCACCTGCCGATACGGCGGTGCATCCCTTGGTCGTGTTCATGCCCAACAGCGTGCTGGCCTCTGATCGGCTGGGCGCGTGGCTGGACGCGATTGCAAAGCACGATCTGCCGGTGATCATCTGCCTTGAACGGGTGGATGCGCCGATGCCTAAGGCCGATGTCGCCCAGGCCCAGCGGCGGATTGCGCTGTTAAGTATTGAACAGAACGCCTGGATTTTGGCCGGTAAGGACAAGCGTTGCGTTGTTGTCAACAGCCGGACGGAGCTTGATTGGGCAATGAAGCATGGGCAACTGTCCGTGTGGGCGCCGTCAAAGATCGTGCTGGACGCGGTCGATGGCCCGGACGGGCAAGCGCCAATTGATCTGGCACATTGGTTCGCATCTGAGGTTTCGGCCCAGTCGCTGGTGCTTCTTGACGGCACTGGCCCGGATGCGGCGACGGCCCCGAAAGATGGGCCGTCTGGTCTGCGGGTGGCGGCAACACCCGGCGACCTTTAAGCCGCGATGCCAGAAGATGTTTACTACCGACCAATCGCACAAACCGATGCCTGCCGCCCGGCGGAGGCCTTGCCGCTGGCCGGCGGCCTGGCATGGTTTACCCATGCGGAACAGCTGATCCGGGGTGGCCCTGCAACGCGCGTGCCGATTTCTGAGATTCCAATGGATATGTTGGAACAGATCACAACTCTACGCGCGCCCGTATGTGGGCTGTCGCTAAAGCGCCCGCGCCTGATGGGGATATTGAACGTCACGCCGGACAGTTTCTCGGATGGCGGTGAATTTCACGGCTTTGAAGATGGCTTGAAGCAGGCCCGGCAGATGCTGACCGATGGCGCTGAAATTCTGGATGTCGGGGGTGAATCGACGCGGCCTGGGGCGGATTTTGTCAGTTCTGACGCTGAAATCGCCCGCACGATCCCGGTGCTCAGGGCCCTGCGTGCGGCAGGTGAAACCGTCGCGATCTCGATCGACACCCGAAAAGCCGATGTCGCGCGGACGGCCCTTGCTGCCGGGGCTGGGCTGATTAACGATGTGTCGGCCCTTGGGTTTGATCCGGCAATGGCGGGTTTGGTATCGGAAACCCAAAGCCCCGTCTGCCTGATGCATGCCAAGGGGGAGCCGAAAACCATGCAGAACGATCCGGCTTATGAAAACGTGCTGCTGGATGTTTATGACGATCTGGCCGACCGGATCGAAATGGCCGAAAACGCCGGGATTGCGCGTGCCTCAATCCTGGTTGATCCCGGTATCGGCTTTGGCAAAACGCTGGAGCACAATATGGCGCTGATCAAAGGGCTAAGCTTGTTTCACGGCCTTGGCTGCGCGATTTTGCTTGGTGTGTCGCGCAAACGCTTTATCGGCACCCTCGGCAAGGAACCGCTTGCAAGTCTGCGTGCGCCCGGGTCTATCGCCTTGGGGCTTGAGGCCGCGCGCCAAGGTGTGCAAATGCTGCGGGTGCATGATATGCGCGAGACCAGACAAGCGCTTGATCTCTGGACAGCGGCAAATACATAAGGGCCGCAGGTGTTTCGTTTGGTCCGGAGTTGTTTTGATTGATTGGTAGAGGCGAGATATGACAAGAACCCTTTTTGGTACAGACGGCGTGCGTGGCCGCGCCAACACCTATCCGATGACCGCCGAGGTGGCGATGCGCCTTGGGGCTGCGGTCGGCCGGTATTTCCGGCGCGACAAGGACGAACATCGTGTGGTGATCGGCAAGGACACCCGGCGCTCGGGGTATATGCTTGAAAACGCGCTGACGGCGGGGCTGACCTCAACCGGAATGAACGTGTTTTTGCTGGGGCCGGTGCCAACCCCGGCGGTTGGCCTGTTGACGCATTCGATGCGTGCGGATCTTGGGGTGATGATCTCGGCCTCGCATAACGAACATCAGGATAATGGCATCAAGTTTTTTGGCCCCGACGGCTTCAAGCTGTCGGATGAGGCTGAGTTGGAAATCGAAAACCTGCTGCGCGGGGAGCTTGATCTGTGCCAGCCCGAAAATATCGGACGCGCCAAGCGCATCGAAGACGGGCTTTGGCGCTATGTTGAATATGCCAAAACCACCTTTCCGTTTCGCGGTCGCCTGAGCGGGTTGAAGGTCGTTATCGACTGCGCCCACGGCGCCGCCTACAAAGCCGCCCCTGATATCCTGTGGGAGTTGGGGGCCGAGGTGATCCCGATCGGGGTGTCGCCGAACGGCTTTAATATCAATGCGGATTGCGGCTCGACCAAGCCTGATCTTGCGGCGCGCACGGTTTTGGAGCATGGTGCCGATCTGGGGATTTGCCTTGATGGCGATGCCGACCGGATCATGATCATTGACGAAAACGGTGTGGTTGCAGATGGCGATCAATTGATGGGGTTGATCGCTTCGCGCTGGGCCCGGGAAGGCCGGTTGATCGGCAATACTTTGGTAACGACCGTGATGTCCAATCTCGGGTTGGAGCGATATTTATCCAGCCAAAACATCAAGATGCGCCGCACCGGCGTCGGCGATCGCTATGTCGTTGAGGCGATGCGCGCAGGCGGGTTCAACCTGGGCGGCGAACAGTCGGGCCATATCGTGATGACCGATTTTGTCACCACCGGTGACGGGCTGATCGCCGGGTTGCAGTTTCTGGCGGCGATGGTGGAATCCGGTGAAAAGGCCAGCACCCTGTCGAACGTGTTTTCACCTGTGCCGCAGCTTTTGCAAAACGTGCGCTATGATCCAACGGTCGATCCTTTACGCAACGACAAGGTGATCAAGGCGATTTCACAGGCTGAGGGGCGCTTGAAAGGCAAAGGCCGCCTGCTGATCCGCAAATCCGGCACTGAACCTTTGGTGCGGGTGATGGCGGAATGTGAGGACGAGGCGGTGTTGAACTCGACCGTCGGTGATATCGTCCGGGCGGTTGAAAAGGCCGTCTGAGGCGGCCGACTTGATTTGTTGAGATCTCCGGTGGATACTTGGCCTTATTATCAAAGTTGAAGCTTTGCCGGATTTGGTCCTGCAAGCATTGAAAGGGATTTGACCATGCGATTGAAACTTTTAGCGGCAGGTGCAGTCGCAGCTTTGATGTCGGCAGCCCCGGCGGTGGCCGAAATGTCGGTCTCCCTTCTGGCACCCTGGAATGGTAAAAAAGTCCCGGCTGGTCAGCAATGCAGCTTGCATGGCGGCAAAGGTGCCACGCCGCCGTTGAAAATCGCCGGTCTGCCTACGGGAACGACCTGGGTATTGGTCGAGTTTAACGACAAATCCTACACGCCTTTGTCGACCAATGGCGGGCACGGGAAAATCGGATTCCCGGCCAAGACCACGACCGTCACTTTGCCCGCCGTCCCCGGCATGCGCGCGAACCTGCCGCATGGGGCGTTTGTGGTCGCCAAGGCGCGCAGCACAGGGCGCTATGCGTCTGACGGTTATTTGCCGCCATGTTCGGGCGGGCGCAACAATCGCTATACGGCGGATGTGAAGGCGATGAGCAAACAGAACAAAGTGCTTGAAAAGAAGACGATAGATATCGGGCGATATTAGCGGTTCTTATGGACGGAACCGCTGCCATCCCCGCGCCTGGCTGACCGCTAGGCCCAAGAGGATCAGCGACAGCGCGCCAATGAACTGGCCCGGCAATGTCTCGTTAAGAAACACGACGCCCATCAAAGCCGCCCAGACCGGCACCTGATAATTCACAAGGCTTAGAAAACTTGGCCCGGCAGTATTGATCAATCGCACCAGCAGGATTGTCGCAAGCGCTGTCGGGACCAGGCCAAGATAAATCACCCCGGCAATGGCCCCCAGCGGCGGGCGTTCGGCGGGCAGGCCTTCTGTCAGCAACGCCAGGGGCAGCATTATCAAACTCGACAGCATCAGAGCGGTGGCACTGAAAGTCAGTTGCGGTGTGGGCGGTGCAAGCCGCGTGATCATCGAGCCGATGGCATAACAGGCCGTTGCCCCAAGGCAGGCCAGACGCGCCAGGTTTTCAGGGCCGGGGCCGCTGCTGGAAAAGGCGGATGGGCCGATCAAAACGATGACACCGACAAATCCAACGGCAAAGCCCAGCAGTTTGCGGCGGGTCAAACCCTCCCCCGGGATCAGGAAATGCGCCAGCGGCAGGACCAGAAGCGGGACGATCGCCATCGTGATACCGGCAAAGCCTGAGGTGACGTAAAGCTGACCCCAGCTGAGCAGGGTGAAGGGCAGGGCGTTGGTGAAAACCGCCATCCCCAGGCAATGCAGCCATATCCGCCGCCCGGTTGGGGTTTTGTAGGTGGGCAGGCCATAGCCAAGGGTATAGGCCAGCACCAACAGTATGATGGCGGCCAGAAGGATCCGAAAGGCCGCCACCGAGATCGGCCCAAATCCGGTCAAGGCCAGCGACACTGACGGGAAACTGCCGCCCCAGATCACCCCCAGCAAGATCAGCATCCCCCAGGTGGTTGGGGTGCGATTGGCAGAATCAGTCATGTCAGGTGGATCCTCGGAAATTTTGTGCAGCCTAGGATGAAAACGAAGGGGCTGAAACCGTTGGACTGGCGATTTACCTGGCAATTGGCTGTGATTCTTCTTTTTCCGATTTTGGGACTGTTAACAAAGTGCTGAGAGAGCGGGCAGTTTGCATGAGATTTGTCCTGACCTTGCGGCATGTTGTGGACGGAAAGGCTGAGAATGTTGCGTGGGGTCATACGAGGTAAGCTATTGATTAAAAGTACTATTACAGTGCGCCTGCGCCGCGCGGGTATGCTTTTTGACCAAAAGGTTTGCTTTTGGCGCAACGGTGCTATGCGCCACAAAAGGGTTGAATCCCGGTCGGTTTCGTAGAAATACTGCATTGCAGCATAAAT
>CAYXXQ010000025.1:0-4872 GCA_964469075.1 uncultured Rhodobacter sp. | reverse complement strand
ATAACCGGTTCCGCGCCTTTTTCCTCCCATTGAGGCGCTGGATGTGAGGCGGTCCCGACCCTCCCTCGGGGCCGCCTCTTCTTTTTGCGGATGCGCCGGTTTTCCTCGTGCCGGGCGCCGCAGTACCTTAGTTCTTGGCTTTGTCTACCATCTTGCCGGCAGAAATCCAAGGCATCATGCCACGCAGAGTCTCGCCGACTTTTTCGATCTGATGCTCGTCATTGATCCGGCGGGTTGCCTTGAAGAACGGCTGACCGACGGTGTTTTCCTGCATGAAATCACGCACGAATTTGCCTGTCTGAATGTCAGTCAGAACCGCCTTCATCCGCGCCTTGGTCTCGTCATAAGGCAGGATCCGCGGGCCGGAGACATATTCGCCATATTCCGCGGTGTTGGAGATCGAGTAATTCATGTTGGCGATGCCGCCTTCATAGATCAGATCGACGATCAGTTTGACTTCGTGCAGGCATTCGAAATATGCCATTTCCGGCTCATACCCGGCCTCGACCAGGGTTTCAAAGCCCATGCGGATCAGCTCAACCAGGCCACCACACAACACGGCTTGTTCGCCGAACAGGTCGGTTTCACATTCCTGACGGAAGTTGGTTTCGATGATGCCCGAACGGCCGCCACCGATGGCGGAACAATAGGATAGGCCGATTTCCATCGCTTTGCCTGACGCGTCGTTGTCAACGGCCACAAGGCAAGGCACGCCGCCGCCTTTGGTGAATTCGCCGCGCACGGTATGGCCGGGGCCTTTGGGGGCCATCATGATGACATCGGTGCCGGCTTTGGGCTCGATCAGGCCGAAATGCACGTTCAGGCCGTGGGCGAAAGCAATCGCAGCACCGTCGCGCAGGTTGTCATGGACGTATTTTTTGTAGGTTTCGGCCTGCAACTCGTCGGGCATGGTAAACATGATCAGATCGCACCAGGCAGCAGCCTCGGCAATGCCCATGACTTTAAGGCCTTCGCCTTCGGCCTTGGCCTGGCTGGGGGAGCCTTCGCGCAAAGCGACGACAACGTTTTTGGCGCCAGAATCGCGCAGGTTCAATGCGTGGGCGTGGCCCTGACTGCCATAGCCAAGGATCGCGACTTTCATGTCTTTGATCAGGTTGATGTCGCAATCGCGGTCGTAATAAACGCGCATGGTATTTCCTTTGATTGGGTTGGTACTGGCAGGAAAATAGCGTAAATCGCAGTAATGCGGGTTGCGGTATTTGAGTATTTTGCGCAATAAACAGAGAAATCATTCGTGATATTGCAGAAAGCCTAAATAGTCATGCAAACCCTCGATGACGCGGATCGCCGGTTGTTGCGCCAGTTGCAGGCCGACAGCGATTTAGGAATGGCGGAGCTGGCCACCCGCGCCGGGATGACCGCCGCCACCGCCACTCGGCGGCTGGACCGGTTGGAGCGGTTGGGCGTGATCGAGGGGTTTCAGGCTCGCATCAACTGGGCCGCCCTTGGTTATGCGGTTGAGGTCAGCTTGCGGATCACGCTGGACAAAACCCAAACCAACGTTTTTGAGCGGTTCATCGAGGCGGCGCGGGAAATCCCGGAAGTGGATGAAATCCAGACCTTTCTGGGCCGGGTCGATGTCCGCTTGAACGTATTGGCGCGCGACATGGCCCATTATCAGGAGATTTACCGCGCCCGCATCTTGGCCCTGCCGCATATCGCGGATATCGAGGCATTGATGCTGGTGGCCAATGTCAGAAATTCAGAAGCTTTGCCGATATGATGGATCTGGACGACATAGATCGCGGCTTTCTGCGCGCGCTGTCAGAGGACGCGCGCCAAAGTGCGGGGGCTTTGGGGCGGCAGTTCGGCCTGTCCCAGCCCGCAGCCTGGCGGCGATTGCGGCGTTTGCAGGATGCTGGGGTTTTGGAAGGCCGGAGGGTCCGGCTGAACAACCAGGCTCTCGGCTTTGGCGTGACAGTGTTCTTGGGGGTCAAGCTGGCCACCAAAGGCCGGGTCAGTCTGGATGACTTTGAACGCGCCGTTTGTGCCATTCCTGAGGTGCAGTTGGTTCAGCATGTGCTGGGGCTTTACGATTATCGCCTGCGCGTTGTCGCCCGCGATCTGCCGGATTTTGAGCGCGTCTTGCGCCGCCGGGTTATGACCTTACCGGGCGTGGGCGACGTTGAGGCCAATGTTTTGCTAAGTGAAGAACGCCGGCCAGGGCCACTGGGTGGCTAAGCGACCTTGACTTGATCGCCCGTAAGGGGCTGCGTCTGAACATTCCCTTGCCGCTGGGCCAAGGGCTGCTATCAATACGATCAAACCCGCTTGAAAGGACACCAAGATGCCCGCTTTACTGCCTGATATTGATCCCGATGGATTGCTGGAATTTTCGGTGGTGTTCACCGACCGGTCGCTGAACCATATGTCGCAAAGTTTCCAGGGGGTGATGCGCGTTATTTCAGCAATGCTGAAAGAGGTTTACAACGCCGACGCAACCGCGCTTGTACCCGGCGGCGGCACCTATGCGATGGAAGCGGTGGCACGGCAATTGGCCGGTGGAAAAAAAGCGCTGGTGATCCGCAACGGCTGGTTTTCCTTTCGCTGGACCCAGATTTTGGAGATGGGCGGCTTTGCGTCGGATGAAGTTGTTCTGAAAGCGCGCCAAACCGGCAATGACAGCACGGCACCCTTTGCCCCGGCCCCGATAGACGAGGTTGTCGCGCGCATCAATGCTGAGGCCCCCGGCGTGGTCTTCGCCCCGCATGTCGAAACCTCCTCCGGCATGATCCTGCCGGATGATTATATCAAAGCGGTGGCCGAGGCGGTTCATGCCAATGGCGGGCTGTTTGTGCTGGACTGCATCGCCTCGGGCTGTGCCTGGGTTGATATGAAAGCGCTTGGTGTGGATGTGCTGATTTCGGCGCCGCAAAAGGGGTGGAGTGCCTCACCCTCTGCCGGGTTGGTGATGCTGAACGAAGCAGCCGTGGCAAGGGTTGAGGCCAGCCAATCCAGCAGTTTTGCGATTGATCTGAAGAAATGGCTGGCGATCATGCAAGCCTACGAAAACGGTGGTCACGCCTATCACGCGACCCTGCCGACCGACGCGTTGCGGCGGTTTCGCGATATCATGCTGGAAACCAAGGCCTATGGCTTTGACAAGCTGTGCGACGCGCAGTGGGATCTGGGCAATCGGGTGCGGGCGTTGCTCGCGGCACATGGTGTGAAATCAGTTGCGGCGGAGGGCTTTGGCGCCCCGGGCGTCGTTGTCAGCTATACAAGCGACCCTGGCGTGCAGAACGGCAGCAAGTTCGCGGCCCTCGGCATGCAGATCGCCGCCGGAGTGCCGCTGCAATGCGATGAGCCTGCGGATTACAGCACCTTCCGTCTGGGGTTGTTTGGCCTTGATAAGCTGAAGGATGTGGATGCCACCGTGGCGCGGCTGGAGGCTGTGCTGGATCAAGTGCTTTAAAGCGGGCAGGGCGGTTTAGCTGTGGTCGGCGTCGCGACTACGTCGCGCCTGCCGCGACTACGTCGCGCCTAACCCAACGCGCATCAGGGTTTTGCGGATCGGTTTGACATCGTAAAACGTTTTTAATCCAAGACGCCTGAGATCTCGCATCAACGGATTCTGCGCCATTGATGTCCGGTTCAAAAGATCAATGCCGGTGACCCGCGCCTTGATTTCAACCCAGCGGGCTTTCTGGTAGGCTTGCAACATTGTGGCGGAGCCGATCTCCGTAGGCCGGGCCTGTGACAGATCAAGCAGGCAGGCGATGTCAGCAAGGCTCATGTTCAGGCCCTGGGCGCCGATCGGCGGGACTACGTGGGCCGCCTCAGCAATCAGGGCGGTGCGCTGGTCGATCAGGCTGTCTGCGCGCTGACTGATGATCGGCCAGCTTGTGCGCTGCCCAAGCAGTTGAAGCGGGCCAAACAGATGTGCGGAACGCTCAATGATCTCTGCCTCAAACGCAGTCACTGACAGGTTTTGCAGCTGTGTTATGCGGGCTGCCTTGTCCATCCAGACCACCGCAGATCGCGGCACGCCATTGTGATCGGGCAGGGGCACTAAGGTAAACGGCCCGCCGGTGCGATGGATCTCGGTCGACACGTTGTCATGCGGGATCGGATGCGTGACCGAGAAAACCAGGGCCTTCTGGCCATAACGCCAGGTTTGAACAGGAATGTTGAGCTGACGGCGAATGTTGGAATCGCGCCCGTCCGCCGCGATCAGCAAGCAGCAGCGAACCAGGCGGCCATCAGACAGGGTGACGCGCGCTTCGGTTTCGCGGGTGGTCACGTGATTGGTAGCAAGTCCGGGTAAGAAGGTGACGTTGTCCAGATCGCCAAGTCGCGCCAGCATTTCACGGCGCAGCAGCCAATTTGGAAAGTTCCAGCCAAAAGGTGCTTCGGAAATATCGCTGGCATCAAAATCGGCGATGTCACGGGCATCGCTGGTTTGGCCCCCGGCATCGACAATGCGCATGATTTGCAAAACCGCTGCATGGGGCGCCAAACGGCCCCACAAACCGGCTTGTTCCAACAGTCGTTTTGAGGGTTGCAAAAACGCGGTAGTGCGAAGATCGGCGTCCTGATCGGCCTCGGACGTGACGGGAGGGTTGGGGTCGACGCATAAAACCGAAAACCCGGCCGAGCCGAACGCGCAGGCCGCCGTCAGCCCGGCAATGCCACCACCTGAGATCAGGATATCTGTATCATGGATCGTCATGCCGACAATCTAGGCGAAACCAGACAGCAGGAAAAGGCTTGCTTATGGGCTGCGACAGTTGGTCGACGCTGCTGGAATTGTCGATGAGATTGGAAGGATTTCTGCTTGCAGGATGATGGAACGGCGCCGGAAAATTGGTCGATTGGTCGATTGGTCGATTGGTCGATTGGTCGATTGGT
>CAYXXQ010000024.1:14162-18688 GCA_964469075.1 uncultured Rhodobacter sp. | reverse complement strand
AAGGCCGACACCGATCCCGGCACGTTCAGCTACGCCGACTATACCTGCGTTTGCTTCACCCGCGGCAGCATGATCCGCATGGCCGACGGGCGTGAAAAGCCGATTGAATTGATTGAAGAGGGTGAATTCGTTCTCACCCGTGACAATGGGGCCCAAGCCGTGCGCTGGATCGGCTCGCGCACCGCCCCCGCTTTTGGCCACCTGGCCCCGGTGGTGATTTCCAAGGATGCGCTTGGCAATCACGCTGACCTGATCGTCAGCCAGCAACACCGGATGTTGCTGTCGGACTGGCGGGCCGAGGTCATGTTGGGCAGTCACGAAGTCCTGGTGAAAGCCAAGGATCTAATCAACGGCGACACGATTTACCGGCGTGAAGGCGGGGTGGTGGAGTACTTTCACATCCTGTTTGACAGCCACGAGATTATCTATGCAGAAGGGATTCCCTCGGAAAGCCTGCACATCAATGCAGCGACACTGGATGGCCTTGCCGCGGACAGCCGCGCCGAAATCATCGAACTTTTCCCCGAGATTGCATCCCATCCCCAAGTTTCGGCCGTCGCAAGCCGAATGTCGCTGAGATCTTACGAAGCTTCGGCCTTGTTGAAGCAAGTAGGGTTTCAGTAACCCCCCAGGGTGCCGTGGGAGACTATTTCCCACGGCACCTCCCCCCGATTTGATGGTGCACCATTGATCTGGCCCCGGCTTCAACCCCCGGGGCCAAGTCATTTCTGGGGACGGTTAAATCAGCAGCGTTGATCGTGGCTATTCTTGCCCTTTGCCCGCGCCTCACCTATATCCCGGCTCATGCTTGATCGTGCTTCAAACCAACCCGTATTGCCGCCGGAAATTGACCGCCGCCGGACATTTGCCATTATTTCCCACCCGGATGCCGGCAAAACCACCCTGACGGAAAAATTCCTGCTGTATGGCGGTGCCATTCAGATGGCCGGGCAGGTCCGCGCCAAGGGCGAAGCGCGCCGCACGCGGTCGGACTATATGAAAATGGAACAGGAACGTGGCATTTCGGTTTCCGCTTCGGCGATGTCATTTCCCTTCAAGAATTATTGGTTCAATCTGGTGGACACGCCGGGCCACTCCGATTTTTCCGAGGACACCTATCGCACCCTGACCGCAGTTGATGCCGCCGTGATGGTCATTGATGGCGCGAAAGGCGTTGAAAGTCAGACCCAGAAGCTGTTTGAGGTCTGTCGCTTGCGCGATCTGCCGATCCTGACATTTTGTAACAAAATGGACCGTGAAAGCCGTGATACCTTTGAAATAATTGACGAAATTCAGGAAAACCTGGCCATTGACGTCACCCCGGCTAGTTGGCCAATCGGCGTCGGGCGGGAGTTTTTGGGTTGTTACGACCTGCTGCATGATCGCCTGGAACTGATGGACCGGGCTGATCGCAACAAGGTCGCTGAATCAATCAAGATCGAAGGTCTGGACGATCCCAAACTTCAGGACCACATCCCGCCAGCCTTGCTGGAACAATTGCGCGAAGAGGTCGAAATGGCCCGTGGCCTGCTGCCGGAATTCGACACCCAAGCGGTGCTTGACGGCACGATGACACCGATTTGGTTTGGCTCGGCCATCAACTCGTTCGGGGTGCAGGAACTGATGAACGGCATTGGTGAATTTGGCCCCAAACCGCAGATTTGCCCAGCCGAGCCGCGCCAGATCGCCCCTGACGAAACCAAAGTGACCGGTTTTGTTTTCAAGGTGCAGGCCAATATGGACCCCAAGCATCGCGACCGGGTTGCCTTTGTGCGCCTGTGTTCGGGGCATTTCAAGCGCGGCATGAAGATGTTGCATGTGCGGTCGAAAAAGCCGATGGCGATCAGCAACCCGGTAATGTTTTTAGCCTCGGACCGCGAGCTCGCGGAAGAGGCCTGGGCCGGCGACATCATCGGTATCCCCAATCACGGCCAGCTAAGAATTGGCGACGCCCTGACCGAGGGCGAAGCCCTGCGCTTCACCGGCATCCCTTCGTTTGCACCTGAATTGCTGCAATCGGTGCGCGCGGCTGACCCGATGAAAGCCAAGCATCTGGACAAGGCTTTGACGCAATTTGCGGAAGAAGGGGCGGCCAAACTGTTCAAACCAATGATCGGCACGGGCTGGATCATTGGCGTTGTCGGCCCGCTTCAATTTGAGGTTCTGGCCAGCCGGATCGAACAGGAATATAATCTGCCGGTGCGGTTTGAACCGTCGCAATTCACCTCGGCCCGGTGGGTCAGCGGGCCGAAGGACAAGCTTGAAAGCTTTGTGACCGCCAACAAAGGCCATATCGCCCAGGATCACGACGGCGATCCGGTTTATCTGACCCGTCTGCAATGGGATATCGACCGGATTGAGCGCGATTTCCCCGAGCTTACCTTAAGTGCGACCAAGGAAATGCAGGTCTGATCCCGTCAGCTTTTCAGCCGGATCCGCTGCGGTCGCGGCACGCCACTGCGTTCCACCTGCAAAGGCGCATCCCGCCCTTTGCGGTTGGCACGGCGGCGCAGCCTTGGGCTGAGAAACAGGAAAATCCCGCTTAGCCCAAACAGCACCATCGCCCCGGCCGTGATGTCAGCCAGCCATGTACCCAGAGTGCTGTTATACCAGCCGTTCGTGTGCAACGCCTTGAACAGACTGCCCCAGTAATACTTGCGATCCAGAAGTCGTCCGTCCGGATCATAAGTGTGCCGCCAGAAACCGGATTTCACCCAGTAGTGCCCAGTTTCCTGGGTCACGATGACCTCGCCGCGATCGCTTTCAAATGTGTGCACGTCAAAGCCGTGATAACTGGTGTCGCTGGTTTTGCGAAACTCTGACCCGGCCAGCACATATTCCGCCACAGCCTTGGCGGCGGCCTCATCCATCGGAAAGGGATTGGGCCAGTCTTTGAATTGCGCTTCGTCATAACTGGCTGATGGAAAGTAACTGAGCACCAGCTTGGAATGGTTGAGGTAAAACCCGGTCAGCCCGATCACGATGATCCAGGGCATGATCAGGATACCCAACCATCCATGCAACGATTTGAGGAACCGGATGAAACTGAATGATTTTAACATTTCTGCCTGCCTGCACGTCTTCTTTTTCGGCAACAATAACGTGGTATTTGCCTGATTTCATCCTTTCTTGAAAAAATTCCTGAGCTGTTGCGGTGGGGCTTCAGCATGACCCTAGGGGCCTAGGGTTAATGCTCTGTGTCCGGTCCCCAAAATATATTGCGCATTTGCCACAAAAACCGACGAAACTCGGTTGAACTGCGACAGTTTTGGAAACAATCCATCTTAATGCGACGGATTGGTCAAATAGCCGTGTGTCGCGTTGACCTCTTGGCCAATATTGACTAGGTAAGCGACGACAAATCCAGCAGATGCGTGACAATTCTGCAAGATGGGTTTGCCATTTCGACATCGCCGTAACAAACGGGATCGCATGACAAAATTCTCTGAACTGGATCTGGACCCAAAGGTTCTGAAAGCCGTGGAAGAAGCGGGTTACGAAACCCCAACGCCAATCCAGGAACAAGCCATTCCATTCGCCCTGCAAGGGCGCGACGTGTTGGGCATTGCACAAACCGGCACGGGTAAAACCGCCTCATTTACCTTGCCGATGATCACTTTGCTGGGCAAAGGACGCGCGCGCGCGCGGATGCCACGCTCTTTGGTGCTGGCACCGACCCGCGAACTGGCGGCCCAGGTTGCGGAAAACTTCGAAACCTATGCCAAGCATACCAAGCTAACGATGGCGCTGTTGATCGGCGGCGTCAGCTTCAAGGATCAGGACCGCCTGATCGACCGGGGCGTTGACGTTTTGATCGCCACACCGGGCCGCTTGCTGGATCATTTTGAGCGCGGCAAACTGATGCTGACCGGCGTTCAGATCATGGTCGTCGACGAGGCCGACCGCATGCTGGATATGGGCTTCATCCCCGATATCGAGCGCATCTTCAAGCTGACGCCATTCACCCGGCAGACCTTGTTTTTCTCGGCCACGATGGCGCCCGAGATTACCCGGATTACGCAGGAGTTTTTGCACAATCCCGAGCGGGTGGAAGTGGCGCGTCAGGCGACCACCTCGGAAACCATCGTTCAGGCCGTGTGCGTTTTCAAAGCGTCGCGCAAAGATCGTGCCGCCAAGGAAAAGCGCGACATTCTGCGGGCGTTGATCGAAAGCGAAGGCGATAAGGTTACCAATGGCATTATCTTCTGCAACCGCAAGGTTGACGTTGATATTGTCGCCAAGTCGCTGAAAAATCACAACTATAATGCCGCTGCCATTCACGGCGATCTGGATCAGTCGGTGCGCACACGCACGCTGAACGGATTTCGTGGCGGTGAAATCCAGTTCCTGGTCGCCTCCGACGTAGCGGCGCGGGGGCTTGATATTCCCAATGTCAGCCATATTTTCAATTTCGACGTGCCGATTCATTCCGAGGATTACGTCCACCGTATCGGCCGTACCGGGCGTGCCGGTCGCGTGGGTTACGCTTTCATGCTGTGTCAAAGCCATGAAGAAAAATACCTGGC
>CAYXXQ010000024.1:0-14062 GCA_964469075.1 uncultured Rhodobacter sp. | reverse complement strand
GCCATGCGGATGCGGTCGCGGACGATCCCGTCAAGTGCTCCGATCAGGACATTGCCGTCCAGATAACTGCGCCCGGCCTCGATCCGCTCAACGATCTGGGGTTTGTTGCCCGCCAGATCGACCATCGTACCGTTCGGCGCCACGACCGAGGCGATGCCCTTCGCCTCACCCAGCTTGGCATGTTCGCGCAAATGCCGGTGCTCGCCATGCATCGGGATCAGGAATTGCGGTTTCATCAGTTCATGTACCGCTTCAAGATCGGGGCGGTTGGCGTGGCCTGACACATGGTACTGGCCCATGCTGTCATCCACCACATCTACCCCGATTTCGCTAAACTTGTTGGCAACCCGCCCGACCGAGGTTTCGTTGCCCGGAATGGTTTTTGAGGAAAACAGGAACATATCGCCCTCACGCAGGGTGATGCCGTTATATTTGCCATTGGCCATCTGTGCTGACCCGGCCCGGCGCTCCCCCTGCGAGCCTGTGACCAGGATCATCAGGTTCTGGCGGTCAATATCGCTGGCTTCTTCCGACGGGATTGTCGGCGGGAAATCCGTCAAAACCCCGGTGGCCTGGGAGACGGCGATCATTTTCTTCATCGACCGACCCATCACCACAACCGTGCGGCCCGCATCGACCCCGGCCTGGGCCAGGGTTTTCAGGCGGGCGACGTTTGACGCGAATGTCGTTGCCACGACCAGACCTTTGGCGGTGGAAATCAGTGCGCTGATCGGCTTCGTCAGGGTCGCTTCGGACCGGCCCGGCAGCGGTGAAAACACGTTGGTGCTGTCACAGACCAGCGCACGCACCCCATCCTTGGCCACGGATTGCCAAAGCACGGGATCAAACGCCTCGCCGACCTGCGGGTTGCCATCAAGCTTGAAATCGCCGGAATGCACGATCCGCCCCGACGGCGTGTCAATCACCAAAGCCGAGCTTTCGGGGATCGAATGCGCGACCGGCAGAAAGCTGACTTTGAAAGGACCAGCCTCGATCACCTGATCGGGATAGGGCAAAACCTCGATCACGACCTCGGCTGCGCGGCCTTGTTCTTCCAGTTTCAGGCGCGAAATTGCGGCCGTGAAAGGCCGGGCATAGACCGGCGCGTTCAGCAGGCCATAAAGCAGACCCAAAGCGCCGACATGGTCCTCATGGGCATGGGTGATAAAAATCGCCTCGATCCGGTCGGCGCGCTCCGCCAGCCAGCTTATATCTGCCATGATCAGATTGACGCCGGGCGAGGTGTCCATATCCGGGAAGGTGACGCCGGTATCCACAAGGATGAACCGTTCCTTGTCCTTGGGGCCGTAGCCGTAGACATAGCAGTTCATCCCGATTTCGCCAGCCCCGCCAAGGGGTAGGTAGATCAGCCGGTTCTTAGCCATTACACGGCCTTTCGATTGAATTGGTTAATTACGACCAGTCCGGTCATCGTCAATTCGCCATCGACATGGTCAAACAGGCCCGGTTCCTGATCAAACAGAGTGGCAAGGCCACCGGTCGCGATCACTTTCATCGGCCGGTCGCGTTCGCGCTTGATCTCGGCATTGATACGCTCGATCAGGCCGACATAGCCCCAGTAAATCCCCGCCTGCATACATGCAACCGTATTGGTGCCGATCACGTTTTGCGGCTTGGTGGCATCGACATGTGGCAGGGCCGCCGCCGCCAGGTGCAACGCCTGCACCGACAGGTTAACGCCGGGTGAAATCACGCCGCCAATATAAGCGCCGTCGCCTGCGACCACGTCAAAGGTGGTGGCGGTGCCGAAATCAACCACGATCAGATCGCCGCCAAATTGCGTGAAAGCGCCGACAGTATTAACCAACCGGTCTGCCCCAACCTGGGTGTCGGCATCGACCCTGACATCAACCGGCAGGCGGCAGTCCGATTTGCCGATCACCAAAGGGCGACAGTCAAAATAGCGGTTGCACAGCAGGCGCAGGTTGAACACGACTTGCGGCACGACTGACGAGACGATGACCTGCGTTATCTTAACATCAATCCCGCGCAGTTTCATCAGCGTGTTCAGCCAGACATAATATTCGTCCGCCGTGCGCTGATGTTCGGTGGCGCAGCGCCAGTCGGCGACGAAATCACTGCCGTCGTGGATGGCGAAAACCGTGTTGGTGTTGCCAACATCAATGGCCAGAAGCATGGGGGATCCTTTCGCTCAGGCGCTTTGAAAAAACACATCTGCGGCCGCGATATGGTGGCGGCCATCGGCGGCTTTTAGTACAAGTGCGCCCTGTTCGTCCACCGTCTCAAAAATGCCGGTGATTTCGGTGCGGCCGGTGCGGGCCGTAATCCCCTGCCCCAGTCGCGCCGCCCGGTCGAGCCAGGCACTGCGAATGGGCGGGAACCCATAGGTCTGAAACCGCGCTTCCCAGGCGGCAAAGGCCGGGGCCAGCAGGTTCAGAAACGCGTCAGCGGTTACGGCTAGCCCGGTTTCGCGCAGGAGGCTAACGGGTGGCAGCGCACCTTCTTCAACCTCTGCCGGTTCGGGTGCGTCGGTCAGGTTGACGCCAAAGCCAATTGCCAGGGTTTCGCCGGTGCTTTCCAACAAGATCCCGGCCAGTTTACCGCCGTTCAGCAGCACATCATTGGGCCATTTCAGGCTTAGGCCATCGCCTCGGCCAAGGGCGGTTTCCAGCGCTTCAGCGAGGGCCAATGCCGCCACAAAACTGCGCAGGGCACGGTTGGCCAGCGCGTCGCCCGGGTGCCAGATCAGGGTGGCTGCGAAATTGCCCTTGGGCTGCTTCCAATCCCGGCCCCGCCGTCCCCGCGCTGCGGTTTGCTCATGTGCCAGCAACCATGTCGGCCCGGCAAGATCCGGGGCCAGACGGGCGGCTTCGGCCATCGTGCTGTCAAGCGTCGGATAGACGTGCTTGTCAACGCCGCTTGGCCAGTCTGCCATCTATTTTAGCAAGGTCGCGGCAGCGGCACCGGCAAGGGTTTCCACCCCGAACAGATTGACAATACCAGCGATCATCACAAAGGCCGAGGCCATCAGGGCCACCCAGTGAAAGGCCGGCATACTGCCGTCCAGCGCCTCGCGGGGTTCACCAAAATACATCAGATAGATGATGCGCAGGTAATAAAACGCGCCGATGACGCTGGCGATCACACCGCCAATGGCCAACCAGACAAGACCGGAATTGACCGCCGCCTGCAACACATAGAACTTGCCGAAAAAGCCCACCAGTGGCGGAATACCAGCAAGCGAGAACATCAGCACCATCAGGGCCGCCGCACGCAGCGGTTCAACCCGGCTATACATGTTCAGCGCGTTGATATCGGTGACGGCCTGGCCGTCTTTTTCCATGTTCAGGATGAAGGCGAACACGCCGATATTCATGGTGACATAGATCGCCATGTAGATCAGCATCGCCTGTACGCCCTGCTCATTTCCCGACGCCAGCCCCATCAGGGCAAAGCCCATATGGCTGATCGACGAATAGGCCATCAACCGTTTGATGTTGTTTTGACCAATGGCCGCGATTGCGCCCAGGAACATCGACAGAACCGACAGCAAGGCGATGATCTGGCCCCATTCAGCGGTCGCACCGCCAAAGGCGTCAAACATCACGCGCGCAAACAGTGCCATCGCTGCCGCTTTCGGCGCGGTGGCAAAAAAAGCGGTTACGGGCGTGGGCGAGCCTTCGTAGACATCCGGCGTCCACATATGAAACGGCACGGCGGACACTTTGAACGACAGGCCAGTCATCAGGAAAACAAGCCCGATCAGCAGGCCCAGCGACATATCCCCATCCCCGACAGCAGCGGTGATGCCGGTGAACGTGGTGGTGCCAGCATAGCCATAGATCAGCGACGCACCATAAAGCAGCAGGCCGGAACTTAGTGCGCCCAGCACGAAATATTTCAACCCAGCCTCGGTGGAGCGAACAGAGTCTCGCCGGAACGAAGCGATCACGTAAAGCGCCAGGGATTGTAGCTCCAACCCCATGTAAAGCGCCATCAGATCGCCGGCAGACACCATCATCATCATGCCGACCACCGACAGGGCGATCAGGATCGGGAATTCAAACTGCATCAGATGATTGCGTTGCAGATACTCCTGGCTCATCAGCAGGATGATCGCAGCGGAAAACAAGATCATTACCTTGGCGAACCGGGCGAAACCGTCATTTATGAACGCGCCGTCAAAGGCGATTTGTGTGCCCGCAGGCTCTAGCCCGATCCAGGCGCCAAGCCCGGCCAAAACCAGTGCGGTCAGCCAGATCAGCATCGGCGCTTCGGCGTCTTTGCCGCGATAGACCGTCCAGATCAGGGCCGCCATCGCGAAGATCGCCAAAACCAGTTCGGGCAGGACTACATTAAGATCAGTTCCAATCATCGTTCTCTACCCTTAATGCGAAGCAGCTTCGACCGTACCGCGTGCAGCGGTCAGGACGGGTTCAATATCATTCAGAAGGTTCGCAACCGACGGCCCGATCATATCCAACACGAGGGCAGGATAAACGCCAAGCAGGATGGTCATCACCACCAGCGGCGCAAATATCCATTTTTCCCGCGCCGTCATATCGCTGATCGACTTCAGGCTTTCCTTGATCAGATCGCCAAACACCACCCGGCGATACAGCCACAAGGCATAGCCAGCCGACAGGATCACACCAGACGTGGCGAACAATGCCACCCAGGTATTGGCCTGGAAAATACCAACCAGCGTCAGAAACTCACCAACAAAGCCAGACGTGCCCGGCAAGCCAACATTGGCCATCGTGAACAGCATGAAGATCAGCGCATAGGCCGGCATCCGCACGACAAGCCCGCCATAGGCGTCAATATCGCGGGTGTGCATCCGGTCATAGATCACGCCAACGCACAAAAACAATGCGCCCGAGATGAAACCGTGGCTGATCATCTGAAAGATCGCGCCGTCCAGGCCCTGCTGGTTGAAGGCGAAAATCCCCATTGTCACAAAGCCCATATGCGCGACAGACGAATACGCAATCAGCTTTTTCATGTCTTCCTGCATCAGCGCCACAAGCGATGTGTAAACGATCGCAATCACACTTAGCCACAGCACGAACCCGCTAAGGAGTTCGGCCCCGACCGGGAACATCGGCAGGCTGAAGCGCAGGAAGCCATAGCCACCCATTTTCAACAGGATCGCCGCCAGCACCACCGACCCGGCCGTTGGGGCCTGAACGTGGGCGTCGGGCAACCAGGTATGGACCGGCCACATCGGCATCTTGACCGCGAAGCTGGCGAAGAACGCCAGGAACATCAGGGTCTGCGCGCCGCCAACGATCTGCCAGCCAAAGACGCTGATCGCAGAGGACGAGAATTCGTGGTTCAACAATGTTGGGATGTCGGTGGTGCCTGCCTCCATATACATCGCGATCATCGCGACCAGCATCAGGACTGAGCCGAGCAAGGTATAAAGGAAGAATTTGAATGCCGCATAAATGCGGTCCTTGCCACCCCAAATACCGACGATCAGGAACATCGGGATCAAGCCGGCCTCAAACACCACATAGAACAGGATCAGATCCAGCGCGCAGAACACCGCGATCATCAGGGTTTCCAGCACCAGAAACGCGATCATGTATTCCTTGACGCGGGTCGTCACATTCCAGCTGGCAGCGATAACCAGTGGCATCAGGAAGGTGGTCAGAAGCACGAACAGGACGCTGATGCCGTCAATCCCCATCTTGTATTTCAGCCCACCCAGCCAGTCATGTTCCTCGACCATCTGAAAGCCGGTATTGGCCGGATCAAACTTCATGTAGATCGCAATGGACACTACGAAAGTGGCGCTTGTGGCGATCAGGGCCAGCCATTTGGCGGACCGTTGCGCGGCGGCGTCTTCGCCCCGCAGGAACAGCGCCAGGATGGCGGCTGCGATCAGGGGCAGGAAGGTGACTATGGAAAGAAGGTTATCCATCAGTGGGCTCCTCCGCTGATCGACATCCAGGTGATCAAGGCAACGACGCCGATCACCATTGCTAGCGCGTAATGAAACAGATAGCCCGACTGCCCGCGACCCGCGAGGCGGGTCATGAAGGGAATAATCCCCATCGCGACCCCGTTGATTGAGCCGTCAATCACCGTGCCATCGCCCTTTTTCCACAGGAAATGGCCCAGCCATTTGGCGCTGCGCACGAACAGAACCTCATAGACCTCATCGAAATACCATTTATTCAGCAGGAACTGATAAAGCGGCTGGAACATCTCGGCCAGAACCGCAGGAATGCCAGGGCGGCGAATGTAAAACAGCCAGGCCAGGATCAGGCCCGATAGCATCGCCACAAACGGCGCCCAGATCACCCAGGCGGGTACGTCATGCGCGTCATGCAGCACGGTGTTGGTGTCGTGGTTGTTGTAAACCGAGCCGCCAAAGAATTCGGCCACGTGATCGCCAAAGAAATCGCTGTACCAGACCATCCCGGCCAGGACCGAGCCGACCGCCAGCACAATAAGCGGCACCGTCATCGTCCAGGGGCTTTCATGGGCGTGCTCATGTGTGTGCTTGTCGCCGCGCGCCTCGCCAAAGAATGTCAGGAAGATCAGCCGCCAGGAATAAAACGCCGTCATTGCCGCCGCTGCGACCAGCAGCACGAAGGCGAACTGGCCAACTTGGCTGCCTGCCGCAAAACTGCTTTCGATGATCGCGTCTTTGGACAAGAACCCGGCAAAACCAATCGGCGTATGACCCAGCTTGGCAATCACGGATGGGATGCCAACACCGGTGATCGCCAATGTGCCGATCATCATTGCCCAGAAGGTGATGGGGATGCGTTTGCGCAAAGCGCCATAGTTGCGCATATCTTGTTCGTGATGCATCGCGTGGATGACCGAGCCTGCGCCAAGAAACAGCATCGCCTTGAAAAACGCGTGCGTGAACAAATGGAACATCGCCGCCTGATAAACCCCGACCCCGGCGGCTGCGAACATATAGCCAAGCTGAGACATGGTTGAATAGGCGATCACCCGTTTGATGTCGTTCTGCACAAGGCCAATGGTGGCCGCAACAAACGCCGTCAGCGCGCCGATGACAGTGACAAAGGCCAGCGTGCCGGGCGCATATTCAAACAAGGGCGACATCCGGCAGACCAGAAACACCCCGGCTGTCACCATCGTCGCCGCGTGGATCAAGGCCGAAACAGGTGTCGGGCCTTCCATCGCGTCGGGCAACCATGTGTGCAAAAACAGTTGCGCCGATTTGCCCATCGCTCCGATGAACAACAGGAAGGTCAGCAGCTCAATCGCGGTGATGTCCATGTATAGGAAGGACATCTTGACGCCGGCCAGATTGTGGCCCTCTTTGAAGATGTCGCTGAAATTGATGCTGTCGACCATGTAGAACAGGCCGAAAATTCCCAACGCAAAGCCGAAATCCCCAATCCGGTTAACGATAAATGCCTTCATCGCGGCGGCATTGGCCGTGGGCTTGCGATAGTAAAACCCGATCAACAGGTACGACGCCACACCAACGCCCTCCCAGCCAAAGAACATCTGCAACAGGTTGTCCGAGGTGACCAGCATCAGCATCGCGAAGGTGAAGAACGACAGATACGCAAAGAAGCGCGGCTTATAGCTTTCGCCGTCTTTCCACTGCGGATCTTGGTCCATATAGCCAAAGGAATAGAGATGCACGAGGCTGGAAACCGTCGTCACCACGATCAGCATGATGGTGGTCAGCCGGTCCAAACGGATCGCCCAGTCGGCTGACAGGCTGCCGCTTTCGACCCAGCGCATGATCGGGATTTGGCGCATTTCGCCGTCATAGCCCAGAAACACGATCCAGCTTAGGGCAGCGGCCAGAAACAAAAGGCCGGTGGCCGTGGTGATCGCCGCTTTCTCGCCAATCATTTTGTGGCCAAAGCCCGAGATCAGCGCGCCAACCAGCGGGGCAAACAGGATGATGGTTTCCATTGTTCTTATTAACCCTTCATCACATTGACGTCTTCAACCGCGATGGTGCCACGGTTGCGGAAGAAACAGACCAGAATGGCCAGGCCAATCGCGGCCTCGGCGGCGGCAACGGTCAGCACGAACAAGGTAAACACCTGCCCGACCAAATCGCCCAGATAGCTTGAGAACGCCACGAAATTGATATTCACCGCCAACAACATCAGTTCAATCGACATCAGAATGACGATGACGTTCTTGCGATTGAGAAAAATGCCGAAAATGCCGGTGACAAACAGGAAGGCAGCGACGGTAAGGTAATGTTCAAGTCCGATCATGATTAAAGCCCCTGCCCCGGTTTCACGTCTTTCAGTTCCATTGCCTTCGCCGGATCGCGATACATCTGGGTCAGCACGTCCTGGCGTTTTACGTCCGTGCGGTGGCGCATGGTCAGCACAATCGCGCCGATCATCGCGACCAGCAGGATCAGGCCAGCGGCCTGAAACTGGTAGATATATTGCGTATAGATCAGCTGCCCCAGGGCGATGGTGTTTTGCGTGTCGTCCATCGCCGGAGTGACGGCGACGCGCGCCGCCTCTGCCCCGGGTGCGAAGGTCCAGTGGCCGAAAGCCAGGCCCAGTTCCACCAGCAACACGACCCCGATTAGCAGGCCCATCGGCAAGTATTGAGCCAAGCCGCCGCGCAGTTCAGCGAAGTCGACATCCAGCATCATCACCACAAACAGGAACAGCACCGCGACCGCGCCGACGTAGACGATGACCAGCAGCATCGCGACGAACTCCGCCCCCAACAGCACGAACAATCCGGCCGACGAGATGAAGGCCAGGATCAGCCACAGGACCGAGTGTACCGGGTTGCGGGATATGACCACCAGAAAGCCCGAAGCCACCGTGACCAGCGCGAAAAGGTAAAATGCCAAGGCCGTGATGCCCATTGGTTTTGTCCCCCATGTCGCGATCTGTCGCCGCGACCAATCTGGTTTATGCCGCCCTTTTGGGTGGCGCTTGTTGTTGTGGCCCATTTCCGGGCCGGTCAAGTTTGCCTTGGCCTCAGCGGTAAGGCGCGTCGAGTTCCAGGTTCTTTGCGATCTCGGCTTCCCAACGCTCGCCATTGGCCAGCAGGCGGTCCTTGTCGTAGAAAAGCTCTTCGCGGGTCTCGGTGGCAAACTCGAAATTCGGCCCTTCGACGATGGCGTCGACCGGGCAGGCCTCCTGACAGAAACCGCAATAAATACATTTGGTCATGTCGATGTCATAGCGCGTGGTGCGGCGGCTGCCGTCTTCACGTGGCTCGGCATCAATGGTAATCGCCTGGGCCGGGCAGACGGCCTCGCACAGTTTGCAAGCGATGCAGCGTTCTTCGCCGTTGGGATACCGGCGCAATGCGTGTTCACCCCGGAAACGCGGGCTTAGCGGGCCTTTTTCATGCGGGTAATTCAGCGTTGCTTTGGGGCGGAAAAAGTATTTCAGCCCCAACTTGAAACCGCCGACAAAATCCTGCAGCAGGAAGTATTTCGTGGCCCGTGTCCAGTCCATCTGCGTCATGCTCAGCCCCCCACTACCCAGCGGGCATAGGCCCCGCCGAACAATCCATATTGTGCCGCAAACGCCACCAGCACGACCCAGCCAAGGCTAAGCGGCAGGAACACTTTCCAGCCGATCCGCATCAGTTGATCATAGCGGTAGCGCGGTGTGATCGCCTTCACCATCGAGAAGATGAAGAAGAAGAACAGCATCTTGCCGACCATCCACAACACCCCGTCGGGCAGCCAAGGCACCGGCGACAACCAGCCTCCGAAGAACAGGATGGTGATCAACGCGCACATCAAGACGACGGCCATCAATTCGCCGATCATGTAAAGCAAAAACGGCGTCGAGGAATATTCGACCTGATAGCCAGCAACCAATTCAGACTCTGCCTCCGGCAGATCGAACGGCGGGCGGTTGGTTTCTGCCAGCGCCGAAATCAGGAACAGGAAAACCATCGGGAAGTGCGGCAACCAGTACCAGTTGATAAAGCCGTAATCACCGTCTTGCGCGCGGACAATATCCGTCAGGTTCAACGACCCGGTCGAGATCAGCACGCCCACAATGATAAAGCCGATCGACACTTCGTAAGAGATCATCTGCGCCGCCGAGCGCAACGAACCGAGGAACGGGTATTTTGAGTTCGAGGCCCAGCCACCCATGATCACGCCATAAACCTCAAGCGAGGAGATGGCGAAGATGTAAAGGATGCCGATATTGAGGTTGGCAATCACCCAGCCATCGGCCCAGGGGATCACCGCCCAGGAAATCACCGCCAGCACAAAGGCGATCATCGGCGCCAGGAAAAAGACGGTCTTGTCGGCCCCTGCCGGCACCACCACCTCCTTGACGATATATTTGATGAAGTCAGCGAAACTTTGCAAAAGGCCGAAAACGCCCACCACGTTCGGGCCTTTGCGCATTTGTACTGCGGCCCAGATTTTGCGGTCGGCATACATCAGAAACGCCAGTGCGACCAGGATCAGCACCGTTACCAGCAGACATTGCCCGAGGATGAACAGGAATATTCCGAAGTTCGTCTCAAAGAAGAATTCTGTTAAGCTCATATTACCCTCAAACCGCCTCTAAACCGTGGGGATCCCGTCGTCTTTGCAATTTTCCACGACCACCTCGGCATCCAGGGTCAACACTCCCTGTGGCAGGGCCGCCGAGACGGTATAAACCGCATCTCCGCGCCAAAGACCATCGCTTTCTTCAACATTTGTGCGCACATGACGTGCAAAACCGTAGCCTCGGATCAACGCATACTGCGCCGCAGCGCATTTTGCGTAATCCGCGACATCAGCCTTGGACCGCGCGCCTTTCATCACCACCAGAAAACTGACCAGATCATCGTCCAACAGTCTGGTGTCGATGCTGATGTAGTCCGGCGCAAAACTTGGATCCCTGTCGGCACCAACCCCCGTCGTCATCTCACAGGCCGACAGCCCGCCCAGAAGGGCAAGCGACAGACCGGTTGACAGGACGGGGCTTTGGATCATCGGGCTATTCCGCCGCCATCGGGGTGGCGCGCCCGTCGGCACCCGCCGATAGCTCCGCCATTACTTCGGATGCGCGGGCAATCGGGTTGGTCAGATAGAAATCCGCCGTCGCCGTGCCGATTTTTGACTTCGTCATCCGCATGTTGCCGGGGCCTTTCCAGGCGTTTTCGGCAACCATGTCGATTTCGCCAAGATGCGGATGCGCCGCGATCATGGCCTGGCGTAAACCGGCCAGCGAATCATATGGCAGGGTGGCATCCAGTTTGGCCGAAAGGGCGCGCAGGATGGCCCAATTTTCCTTGGCCTCGCCCGGTGAAAACCCGGCCCGCATCGCCAGCTGTGGCCGCCCTTCGGTGTTCACAAACAGACCGTTTTCTTCGGTATAGGCGGCGCCCGGCAGGATCACATCGGCCCGGTGCGCACCACGATCACCGTGGCTGCCCTGATAAATCACGAACGGCCCGTCGGTGATGTCGATCTCGTCCGCCCCAAGGTTGAACACAACTTCGGCCCCATCAAGCGCGGTTGACATCCCGCCTTCGGTGGCAAAGCCGATATCCAGCCCGCCGACCCGCGCCGCTGCCGTATGCAGCACCAAAAAACCGCTTTCGGTGTTTTGGGCGATATTCTTGGCCGCATTCAGGATCGCCGGGCCATTAGGGCCGATCAACGCGCCCTGACCGATGATCACCAGCGATTTCCGGCCGCGGATTTCATCATCCCCGCCCATCGCGATAACCTGGCCCAAGGCATCAGTATCCTCACCGACATGGGTATAATCATAGGTCAGATCGGCGGCCTGCCCGACCAGCGCCACCTCGGCCCCGTTTATCCAGGCCTTGCGAATGCGGGCGTTCAGAACCGGTGCCTCGTTGCGTGGATTGGTGCCGATCAGCAGGATTCTGTCCGCCGTATCAATATCCTCAATAGTGGCCGTGCCAACATAGCCCGACCGGTCATCATGCGGCAGGTTGGCGTTATCAACTCGGCATTCGGTGCTGCCCCCCAGCGCGTCGATCACGCCTTTCAGGGCAAACATCGCCTCAACCGGGGCCAGATCGCCCGCCAATGCAGCGACCTTCTTGCCCTTCATCGCGGTTGCGGCGGCATCCAGTGCCTCGGCCCAACTGGCCGGTTTCAGCTTGCCGTCCACGCGGACATAAGGCTGATCCAGCCGCTGACGACGCAAGCCGTCCCAGATGAACCGGGTCTTGTCGGAAATCCATTCCTCGTTCACGCCATCATGGTTGCGCGGCACTATCCGCATCACTTTGCGGCCCTTGGTATCAACCCTGATGTTGGACCCAAGCGCGTCCATCACATCAATGGTTTCGGTTTTCTTCAGCTCCCACGGGCGGGCAGTGAAGGCGTAGGGCTTGCTGGTCAGCGCGCCAACCGGGCACAGATCAATGATGTTGCCTTGCAGATTGCTGTGCAGGGTTTGGTTCAGATAGCTGGTGATTTCCGCGTCTTCGCCGCGCCCGGTCTGGCCCATCTGGTTGATCCCCGCCACTTCCGAAGTGAAGCGCACACAGCGGGTGCAGGAAATGCAACGGGTCATTGTGGTGGCGACCAGCGGGCCAAGGTCCAGGTCATCAACCGCGCGCTTGGCTTCGGAATAGCGCGACACGTCGTGGCCGTAAGCCATCGCCTGATCCTGCAAGTCGCATTCGCCGCCCTGATCGCAGATCGGGCAATCCAGCGGATGGTTGATCAGCATGAACTCCATCACGCCTTCACGCGCCTTTTTCACCATTGGTGATTTGGTTTTCACCTCTGGCGGCTGGCCATCCGGGCCGGGGCGCAGATCGCGCACCTGCATCGCGCAAGAGGCCGCCGGTTTCGGCGGGCCGCCAACGACTTCAACCAGGCACATCCGGCAATTCCCGGCAATCGACAAACGCTCATGATAGCAAAAGCGCGGCACTTCGATCCCGGCGACATCACAGGCCTGCAACAGGGTCATGGCCAGGTCGACCTCAACCTCGGTGCCGTCGATGATTACCTTGCGGGTTTCACTCATTGTGGTGACCTAGCCTTTCCATTTTCCTAACGCGCCCGAAGTAACGAGCCTGCAATCGACTTTTTGGCGATTTCAGCTCGTCCAAGCGCGCAATAGCTTTCTGTGTTGCCCTCAACAACGCCGTTTTCGGCCATATAAACTTTCACCGCCCCGGTCACCCGGCGCTGTTCGTTCATATCGTTGATGAAACTGTCGATCTGATCGTGCGAATAGCCCAGATCGAGGGCATAATCCTGAAGCTTCTTCGCCTGCCAGAGCGCATAAAACATGCGCGCACTGATCGAGGGGCAAGTCTCGCGAATTTCATGCCCGATGCCAGCGGCGATCAGCCGAGTGTTGATATATTCATTGGTCGACAGCGGCGGCAAAGCGTTGGTTTCCGCCAGCGCCGACGTTGCTGCGATCGTGGCCAGAAGGCCGGATGCGATAAGGGTTTTAAGATGTGTCATGTCAGGGGTCCTCTCTTTCTTGCTATAAGAAAGAACGCCGGGGCCTGTTATGCAATAACAGCCCTCGCCCATCGGCAAATCCTTGCCGGGTCCGCGTTTATGAAAGCCCCTGTGCCCCATCCTTTATTCCGCAGCCACCGCTGAAACCCGGCCCGTACGTTTGGCCTTGATGCGGTCTTCGATCTCGTCACGGAAATGCCGGATCAGCCCCTGGATTGGCCAGGCAGCCGCATCGCCTAGCGCACAGATCGTGTGGCCTTCGACTTGCTTTGTGACATCAAGCAGCATGTCGATTTCCTCAACCTCGGCCTCGCCTTTTACAAGGCGATCCATCACTCGCATCATCCAGCCGGTGCCTTCGCGGCAAGGCGTGCACTGGCCGCAGCTTTCGTGCTTGTAAAACGCGCTGAGCCGCCAGATCGCTTTGATAATGTCGGTCGACTGATCCATCACGATCACCGCCGCCGTTCCCAGGCCCGAGCGTTGCTCGCGCAGCCAGTCAAAATCCATGATCGCATCATCGCAAAGCTGTGCCGGCAACAACGGCACCGATGCACCGCCCGGAATGACCGCTTTCAGGTTGCCCCAACCGCCGCGCACGCCACCGCAATGGGTTTCGATCAACTCCTGCAGGCCGATCGACATGCTTTCTTCAACCACGCA
>CAYXXQ010000023.1:13663-18768 GCA_964469075.1 uncultured Rhodobacter sp. | reverse complement strand
AGCCAACGTTCCGCGTCACTCAAACGTCGCGAGGGGCGTCCGAGAAACCTACATCATTGCTGCCGTTAGCTGCACGTTTTCCCAAGGTCAGCTTCGGTCCGGTAGCCCCGCGAACCCCCAACGCACCATGCCGCCCGCTTCACCTTTTGGCCCAACCCGCCGCCCCATGTGACAGATCCGAGGTGTCAGGAAAGCCAGGGTGGTGAAGGATGAAGACGACATCTGTCACAAAGCGTTTTTACTGATCAGGGCGGCTTGGCCAGCTTCACGTTCCGACTTTTTCGCGCTCAGCCAACGGTTGCCAACCGCTGTTTGACGCTCCCCCTTTGTCCACGCTTTGACGATTTCTGGATAGGCAATCGACTCCGTTATAGTCGTCAGCACAAGTTTAACGGGATTTTTGGGTAGCTTATCCACTGTGACGGGTGGTGGGTTATGGTCGGGCTTAACACATTTTGATGCCGCCGTGACACGGTCCAAATCCTTCACCGAGGCATATTCCAGCATCTCTGGATAAATGATCTTGGGGGTGTTTTCAGTCATCAACTTTCCCTTCCCAGAACAAGCGTGTTGCTAAACGAGCAGGCCAGAATTGGCAGGCCGTCTATGCCCCGTTGCACATCGCGGTGCCACAAGACCCAAGTTGTGGGTTTTGATCTGAGGTCTGGGAATTGATGAAGGTCAATCCCCAGGTCCGCCTGCATGCTATGGCTCAGGCATGGGTTTCACGCTTGCGGGGTTCGCGAAATCCTGCGCGTTTATTGAGGGAGTTACGCCATGCGACTGAGGTTTCCGGCATTGTTGATCGCAGCGGTCACCTCAGTTTTTGCGCCCGCCACTGCGGAGGTTCATCGGTTCGACTATGATGGTAAATCCTGGGCGCAGAATCAGATCGACCGCGATTTGTATGACACGCAGAAAATCATCGTCAACAAAACCGTCCGTGCGGGCGATACGATTAAGCTTTGCAATAACGGGGTCGTGCTTTTGTGGCCCTGGAGTGTGTCCAAATACAACACCTTCACCCTTTCCGGCCCGGGCAGCAAAAAAAACCTGCTGAAGCGCGTGCTGGACAGAGATCAGTGCATTCGCTTGCTGGCGCAAAACCCAACTGACAAACTCATTGAATGGCATATTATCGACGAGATATTCTCAAACCTCATATTGATCCTCGCGGTTTTGCCAAGCGAACGGCCCTCAGGCCGCGATATGCTGCGGACCGGTTGGGCGGAAGTGCAGGGCATCTTTCCCGATGGCTG
Organism: uncultured Rhodobacter sp.; assembly: GCA_964469075.1. GTDB lineage: Bacteria > Pseudomonadota > Alphaproteobacteria > Rhodobacterales > Rhodobacteraceae > UBA5972. The sequence continues at coordinate 17,509 of CAYXXQ010000023.1, read as the reverse complement.
TTCACAGTCTTTTCCCAACAGCGTTGAAGTGGGCAAGGTCGATAGTTTTGGCACGTTTGGCGATGAAACCATTTGCCGGTGTTCCGGGGATTTCAGATGGAACCGAACCTATTCGGCCTGCACAGAACAGGGCGATTGGCCAGATCTGGACGATACGGCGCAAATCGTGTCCGAATATTTTGTCGATTGCAAAATCCCGTTGATGAACAAGAATGATCTGATGGATGTGGATTACTACGGCCAGCTCAGGTTTGTCGTTGATGATGCCGGGGACGTCTCGGGCGTGATGCAAAACCACAAGGCCAATGCTGTCTACAAAGGCCAGAAAAACGCTGATAACCGGATCAAGGAAGCCGAGGCAGAGGGCACGGTATCCAAAGACGGCGAGGTTGATGTCAAAGTTGATTTTGGTGAGTTGGGATCGTTCAGGATCACCGGCACAGTCATTTTGCACCCGAACTTCAGAACCTATGAGGGCAAGGGCAAGATCATCACGAACATGGACAATGTCGAGGGTGAAAGCTGCACCGGATACTGGCGCAACACAACCTGGTAGGGCCGCGCGATACTCTCAGCCTTGGTTCAAGGTTCTCGCCCGGGGCAGCGGGCTTGTTCCCGTCCCCCACCAACCCACTAATTCTACCCACGGCTACATTATCTAGTGGATTATCCACAGCTTCCGGGCTAGATACGGGTTACTCAACAGGGGGTATCTATGAAACTTAAAGCAATCGTCGCCGCAGCATTTTTATCTGTATCCGTCGCAACTACAGCTGACGCAGCACCTGCGCCCAGCGGCAATGATGGTGTTGGCATAGCCATCGTCCTGATCCTGACCGCGATTTTTGGTCCGCTGGTTTTCCAGATCGGCAACTGAAGCACACTCAATTTCACAGCCGGTTGATCCAATTCGCCCGGCTGTGATTGCGCTTACATCAGGGACAACAGTGCCTGGTGGCGTTTCACGAAATCCGCCATCACCTCGGCGGGTTGGCGCAGCCTGATTTCCATCGCATCGACCAGCGTTGAGGTCGGTTTGCCAAAGAACCGGTCCGCCTCAGCCTTTTCAAACCCAGCGATCTGCACCGCCTCCATCCAGGCGGATATCTTGTCGGCGCGTTTGATTTGTTTCTTGATATCTTCAGGCAGGCTGGCGGGCAATCCAAACCGCAGATGCACGGCCGCCATCAGCCGATCATCCAGCGCTTTGTAACCCGGCCCGACCGCTGCCTTCACTGGCGAAATCATGTCACCGATGACAAACTCCGGCGCGTCATGCAGCAAAGCCGCCAGCCGCCAGCGGGCAGCGGCTTTTGGGTACAAGCGGTGGAAAATATTTTCGACCAGCAGCGAATGCTCAGCCACCGAATAGGGGTAATCGCCTTTGGTCTGACCGTTCCAGCGGGCCTGAAAGGACAGGCCGCGGGCGATATCCTCGATCTCGACATCAAGCGGGGAGGGGTCAAGCAGGTCAAGCCTGCGGCCCGACAGCATGCGTTGCCAGGCGCGGGGGGGATTTGGGGGCATCGGAAACCTGTCTACAGCGGGCGCACAGCAAACCATACAGGAACCCCATTGTCGAGGTGCGCATCGGGTGATATGGCACGTTTTCGTAATTGTTTGAAGGAGCGTCGGGTATGACCGCGGATTACATCGTTAAAGATATCTCATTGGCCGCATATGGCCGTAAAGAACTTGATATCGCCGAAACAGAAATGCCGGGGCTGATGGCGCTGCGCGGAGAATTTGGCGACAGCAAACCTTTGAAAGGCGCGCGGATTGCCGGCAGCCTGCACATGACCATTCAGACCGCCGTTCTAATCGAAACGCTGACAGCGCTGGGCGCTGATGTGCGCTGGGCGTCGTGCAACATTTTCTCAACCCAGGACCATGCGGCTGCGGCTATTGCCGAAACAGGCGTGCCGGTATTTGCCGTCAAAGGCGAAACGCTGGAAGAATACTGGGATTACGCCGACAGGATCTTCATGTTCAAAGACGGCGGCTGCAATATGATCCTGGATGATGGTGGCGATGCGACCATGTATATCCTGATCGGCGCGCGGGTCGAAGAAGGTGAAACCGGCCTGCTTGAAAACCCGGAATCCGAAGAAGAAATCGCGTTTTTCGCGCAGATCAAGAAGCGCCTGGCCGAAAGCCCCGGCTGGTTTGTCAAACAGCGCCACATGATCAAAGGCGTGTCCGAAGAAACCACGACCGGCGTGCATCGCTTGTATCAGCTGATGGAAAAGGGCCATCTGCCCTTCCCGGCGATCAACGTCAACGACAGCGTCACCAAGTCGAAATTTGACAACAAATACGGCTGTAAGGAATCGCTGGTTGACGGCATCCGCCGCGCGACCGACACGATGATGGCCGGTAAAACCGCCGTTGTCTGTGGCTATGGCGATGTTGGCAAAGGCTCTGCCGCCAGCTTGCGTGGCGCCGGTGCTCGCGTCAAGGTAACCGAGGTCGACCCGATCTGCGCCCTTCAGGCGGCAATGGACGGGTTCGAGGTCGTGACCCTGGAAGACGCGGCTTCAAGTGCCGACATCTTCATCACCACCACCGGCAACAAGGACGTGATCCGGATCGAGCATATGCGCGAGATGAAGGATATGGCGATTGTCGGCAACATCGGTCACTTCGACAACGAAATCCAGATCGCTGCGCTGAAAAATCACAAATGGACCAATATCAAAGAACAGGTGGATATGATCGAGATGCCCTCGGGCAATCGCATGATCCTGCTGTCCGAAGGCCGTTTGCTGAACCTTGGCAACGCCACGGGCCACCCGTCTTTCGTGATGTCAGCCAGCTTCACCAATCAGGTGCTGGCGCAGATTGAGCTTTGGACAAAGGGCGACAATTACACCAACCAAGTTTACATCCTGCCCAAACATCTGGACGAAAAAGTCGCCCGGCTGCATCTGGCCAAAATCGGCGTCAAACTGACCAAGCTGTCGGATGAGCAAGCCGACTATATCGGCGTCACACCCGAAGGCCCGTTCAAGCCGGAACATTACCGCTATTGATCCCGCAAAAGCGGATCGCAAAAGGGCCCGGCAAGCGTCGGGCCCATTTTTGTGGGCGCCACGCGAAATGCCGCAACCGTTTTTTCCTTTCTGATTGCCGTAAATGGCTTTAACCTGCCGGTCATGCAGCTGGGGGGACCGCCTGCATTTCTTTGGATGATGCTGATTAAAACCGAAAAGGGTGGGACAATGGGCAAACGAGACGATCTGATCGCGCAATATGCCGATGACTTGAAGAGCAAATGTGGCATGACGCCGGATATGGACCTTTTGACAAAGGTCACGATCGGTTGCGGCCCGTCGATTTATAACGCGGACGCATCCACGGTGGCAGGTTCGCAAGAGCATGAGCTTGAAACAGTCAAGAACAACTTCCTGATCAAGAAACTGGGCCTGGCCGACAGCGCAGCACTGGATGACGCGATTGCCAGCGTGATCGAAACCTATGGCAAGTCCGAACGGAACAAATACCGCGCTGTGGTCTATTACATGTTGACCAAGCATTTCGGCAAAGAATCGGTTTACGGCTAAACTCGGCCTGTTATCTGAAACGCAAAAGGCACCGGAACCCCCGGTGCCTTTTCGCTTTTCCAAGCCTGTTAAATCAGGATCTACTGACCACCACAGCGGCGTTCGGCGTTTTCCAAAGCGGCAGTAAAGCCAAGCAGGGAAAACGAGTCCTCGGTGAAAGTGCCGCGTGACGACTGGCCGGTTACCACCGCCGAAGCCCCGCGTTTCATGGATGTGGTGATCTTGGCATCCTCGGCCTCAGACGCAGGCCAGGCCCATTCGCCATCGACGAACAATTCATAGC
>CAYXXQ010000023.1:0-13563 GCA_964469075.1 uncultured Rhodobacter sp. | reverse complement strand
TCCTCGGCCTCAGACGCAGGCCAGGCCCATTCGCCATCGACGAACAATTCATAGCTGGCCGAGCCGATTTTCAGGTTAACCGTCGTGCCTTCTTTGAAAGGATAGCCGCCGGTGAAAGAAACCTCACCCTTGACGCTGCTGCCGGGACGAAACGACACGAAAAACAGGATATCGCCGCGATTGACCGCAACGACCTTGCCTTCGCGTGTGTTGACCGTGCTTTTGGGGGCGGAAACCACCCAGCATTCGGTCGGATCATCCTCGACAAAAACACTCCAGTCGGTTTTTGCGTCGACCCGGTTCGTGGATTCCTGCGCGTGACCCGCCGTGGCCAAAACAAATGCTGTTGCAATGCCCCCGATTGTCAGTGCCAGCCTGTTCATCATTCTACTCACAGCCTCCAGCTGTTTGGTGCCTCAAATCTGCCTGGACGTATCGGTTCATCTGCCGGAACTCTGCTGCCCAACTCGGGGTATACTATGACCCGCCCCATCAGTCTAACGCAGTTTTCCCCTTTTTCCAGCCCCATTTGCGGTTTTCCGCTGAACGACGGGCCTGTTGCGCCGGTTGACGGCGCGTGATCGGCTGCAAGTGCCGGGAATCGCGATTTCGCACTGGCCCCGGATCAGTTTTTGCACAATGCTGCCGGCAACGCGATCACAGGGGTCTGCCAGCGAGGTCAGGATGAACACGGCAACAAGCAAAGCGGAAAAACTGGTCGAAGTCTGGCGCGGCCCGTTTCTGGAAAGCATCCATTCCGGCCATGCAGTAATTTGCGACGCCAAGGGCGAAATCCGCGCCAGTTGGGGCGACCCCGATCTGGTGTTTCTGCCGAGGTCATCCAGCAAAATGTTGCAGGCGCTGCCCCTGATCGAAAGCGGCGCCGCCGATCTTTTAGGCCTGACGACCGAGCATCTGGCGCTGTCTTGCGCCTCACACCAGGGGGCATTGATCCATACAGACCGGGTGACAAAATGGCTGGCGGCGCTGGGCATGACCGACGGAGATTTTCGCTGCGGCCCACAGGAACCCAACGACAAGGACGCCCGCGATGCGTTGATCCGGGCCGGGGAAAGCCCTTGCCAGATGCACAACAATTGTTCGGGCAAGCATACCGGTTTTCTGACCGTGTCCCGGCACCTGGCGGCAGGGCCTGAATATATCGACCCCGCCCACCCGGTCCAGGTCGCCGTGCGCGAAGCGTTCGAGGATATGACGGGCATGACGTCGCCAGGTTATGGCATCGACGGCTGCTCCGCCCCGAATTTCGCCACCACCTTGCACGGGATGGCGCTGGCGATGGCGAAAATGGCGGCCGGGGAAACCGGCAGCGACACCCGTAACCTGGCCTCCGCCAGGCTTGTGGCCGCAATGGCGCGACACCCTGATCTGGTCGCCGGAGAGGGGCGCGCCAGCACCGAGCTGATGCGGGCAATGGGTGGGGCCGCGTCAATCAAAACCGGGGCCGAAGCGGTGTTCGTCGCGATCCTGCCGGGTCAAGGCCTGGGCGTCGCCGTCAAGATCGAAGATGGCGGCACAAGGGCAGCCGAGGCCGTTATCGCAGCCCTTCTGGTTCGGCTGGGCGTGCTCGACGCCAACCACCCCGCAGCCCAAAAACGCCTCTACGGGCCGATCACCAACCGTCGCGAGATTGAAACCGGGTTTTATAGGGTGACGCTCTGACCGACCCCACACCGCAGCGGCGGGTTCAGAATTGGCAAAAAGCCCCTAGGATACACCACAAAGCGAACCTTCGGGGATAGAGTCGCTTCGCGTAACCGAGTTGAGAAAAGGGCCAAGATCAAGCCCTGTAACACCGTTTATCCCGTTTTCGGGCAAAAAATGGGAGCATGCCGTTTGACTTGACGGCAGTTCACGTGCAGATTGATTCGCAGATTTCTATGCGCAACCTCTGCATTGCGCGGTTTTATTATTTCAATTCTAGGGGGATTGGTTTGTTTAGATTTTCAAGAACAATTGCGTTTATTTGCGTAGCCGCAGTTTCCGTTCCGGGCCTGATGTCCGTCAATTCAGCGAAAGCACAGACGATCTGTATCGGTGGCATCTGTATCAACGGCGGCCCTACCCGAACGCGTTCAACTGCACCAAGTCAGCCGCGCTGGTCTTCCAGTTTTGTAAGTGACCGGCAGTTTGCCTCCAACGGCAAAGGTCTGACCGTCACTTATGACGACAGCGCGCAGCTTATCTTGCATGTTGGTATCGTGACGCCATTTCCGAACATGACGCCCAAAACGCGGGTTCCGGTTTCAATCGTAATCGGCGGCAGCAGTTTTCCAGTCACCGGCGTGGTGAATGAAACTGCGACCACACTCATCATTGCCGGAACGACAGTCATCCCGATCCTTGGCAAGCTGAAAACCGGCAATAGCGTCAAGGTCACGTTCCTTGGCAATGATTTCACGGTACGCCTTGGCGGATCGCGCGATGCGATTGAACAGGTTGAAATGGGCGCCCGGCAATGGGCGATGCTGCGCAAAGACAAGATCGACGACGCGCGCAAGGAAGCCGCCGAAACTGATATCGAAGAACGACCGAAGAAGAAGGTCGATACTTTGACCGTCGCCGATGACGCCAACAAGGGCATTCGGCCGACATCGAAACTGAGGGCCGGGGATCGCAAAGTGTCAGACCTGCGGGTGCAGTATTATGTGCCGGGAACACGCGATATCGGCGAAATGTGGGTAAACTGGGATGTCGATGATGCCGGGCTTTATGTCGGGCTGAATTTCATTGATCCGACCCATAAATACGAAACCAAGGCGCATGCGATCCGGATGCCTTTCCAAAAGGACATGCCTGCCTGTGAACAAGATCTGAATGTTGAGCCTGAGATCTTGACGATTGACTGCAAATTCACCCGCTCGCTGATTAAGGCACATCAGTGGCAGACCACGCTTGAAGACAAGAAATATCGCAAGCCGGTGACCAAGCTGATCGACTATATCGTCGGAGATGAGGGGGCCAACAAGTATTTCTCCGTCGTTTTCAAGCGGTATGAAGACGGTGGTTACGCCGTCCAGCTTGATGATAGCAAATTTGGTGTTTCAAAACTTTTCAATTTTACCATTGCCAATGCGCTGGATCTGGCGCGCATCACACAGGATGCCGTGACAGAGGCCGGGCATGGAACGCTTTCAGAGGAAGAGCTTGATGATATACTTCAGTAAGATTATCGCCGTATTCGGCACGTTGCTGATCAGCGCTTTGCCGGCGGCAGCGAACGACTTTTATTCATGTGTTTTCAATGGGAAAGAGGCCAGTTATCATCAGGATGAAGTCCCCCGGATGAAGTCGCTGGGGGCTGAATGTGTGCCTTTGAGCGTGGCCACCAGCGTGGTGTGTTCAGTTGGCAGCGTTTCGACCATTTTCTCGGTTTCGGAAGCTGCGGCAGTTCTGGACAGTTCGCGCCGTGTCATCTGTTCTTCTGCCGGGATTATGGTGACTAACGCACCAGATGTCGCCAGCAGTCAGGTTGTTGTAACCGGGCCGGTGGCCATCCTGACCGATAATCGGCCGACATTTGCCCACGAAAGCACCGCCGTTGTCTATTTCCGGCTTGGCTCGGCCCGCCTCTCGAAATCTGAATTGGCGAAGGTTGCGGAATTCGCGCGTTATTATGGTAGCGGCTACAGGATCACGATCACTGGCCACACCGACAGCACGGGCAGTGCCTCCAGAAACCATCTGTTATCCGTGCAGCGGGCGGGCATTGTGCGGGACGCTTTGATCCGAAACAACGTCTCTGCCGCCAACATCTTGTCGGTTTCCGCAATGGGCGAAGAATCGTTGCGATATGTCACCGGCGACGGCATTGCGCTTGGTGCAAACCGGGCGGTTGAGATCAGGGCGTATCGCTAAACACAGCAAACAGCCCGTCCAGCACCTGCCAGCCTGCTGATCCCAGGCGGTTTTCCAAGAGACCGTCAAGGGTCGCGAAATGTTGGCGGGCGCAGGCCATCATCCGCTCGCCTTCATCGGTGAAGCGGATGATCTTTTGGTTGCCAAAATCTGGATGCGCGGTGGTTTCCAGCCAGCCTTCGCGGGCAAGCTCTGCCACTGATTTGTGCACTGCCTGGCGTGAAACCCGCAGATGTCGCGCCAGTTCGGCGGCATGGTTCACGCCGCAGTCAAGCTGCCCCAGAAAGGTCAACTGCCGGGCCGAGAGCGTGGCAAACCCGTCAATTCGCAACTGCGCGATCAGCCAATTGGTGATCTGGTCCTGAAATTCGGCCATCTGACGCACCAGTTTCAGCGACCGGCTATCTACCAGCGCATAACCACCGCGTGGGGATGTTGTCAATTTAGTTGACAATGTGGTTTTCTCCGATTACTTGTCAACAAAGTTAACAAGATACGAAGGGACAAACAATGCTGAAACCAATCCTGATCGCCAATGCCGCATCCTGCCTTGGGTTTGGCGCGCTGTTTCTGCTGGAGGCCGGCGCGACTGCCACAACGCTCGGGTCAGTTCCGGTTATCGTTCTGCAAGTGCTTGGGGCTGGCCTTCTGGTGAACGGCCTCCACCTGCTATGGGCCGCCCGGCAGGATCAGCCGTCGCACCTGTTGGTACTTTACTTCGTGGCAGGTGATGCGGCCTGGGTTCTGGCGACGCTTGTGCTGCTGGCAAGTGGCATCTGGATCACGACGACGCTGGGCACAATCCTGGCCCTTTCTGTCGCCGCTTTCGTTGCGGTCTGCGGATTGGGCCAGATCAGATACGCGCCAATGGCCACTGCACCCTAAGGGATCGGATCAGGCGTGCCCTCAGGCAGGATCACGACATCGCGGCGCGGGAAGGGGATGCTGATCTTGGCCTCTTTCAGCGCATCCCACAGGGCCAGATAGACGTTGCCGCGGATATTGGTCAGGCCTTTGGTCGGATCACGGATCCAGAACCGCAGGATAAAGTCGATGGAGCTGTCGCCAAAACCGACAACATGGCAAACCGGCGGCGGGTCGTTGATCACCCGTGCTTCCTTCAAAGGCGCCGCTGCGGCGATGCGTTTGACATGATGCGGGTCGCTGTCATAGCTGACGCCAAAATGGATATCCAACCGCACGAGGTCCGAGCTGTGCGACCAGTTGACCACCCGGTTGGTGATCAGATCCTCGTTCGGGATCAAAAACTCGGTCCCGTTGCGCGTCAAGACCGAGACATAGCGCGCGCCAAGCGAACTGATCCAGCCAAACGTATCATCCAGCGAAATCACGTCCCCCGGCTTGATCGACTTGTCCAGCAGCAGGATGACACCCGACACAAGGTTGGACACCACCTTTTGCAGACCAAAGCCAAGGCCAAGACCAATTGCCCCTGACAGCACCGTCAGGCTGGTCATGTCAAAGCCGACGGTTTGCAGCCCGAAAATGATCGCAAGCCCATAAAACAGCAATTGCACCGCCTTCACAGACAGCACCTGCATCGAGGGCGAGATATCTTCATTGGCGCGAATCCGGTTGGCCGCCAGCCCACTAAGCGTTCGCGCCGCCACAATCAGCGCAATCAGGGACACCCCGGCCTTGATCACCATCAAAAGCGACAGATGCAAACTGCCGATATCAATCGCCACCCGGTCCAGAACCGAGGACACAAACTCCAGCAAATTGAGGATGCTGAAGGTCACATAGGTCCACGCCCCCCAGCGCACCAGCCGCCGCGCGCTGCGGTTGCTGATCAGGCGGGTGGCAAAGGACACAAACAGCCAGGCGGTGGCCAGTTCGGCAACCAATCCGATCAGATAACTGCGGCTGGGCCAGGTGATTTCGCGCATCACTGCGACCAATATCCAGGCGATGATCACAAAACAGATCGACCTGATCCGCTGTTTGCCGAGAATAAGGATGCGCATTCGCCACATCGGCCAGCCTTCAAGCGCGCGCAGGCGGCGCTCGATCATCGGGGTCAGGGCGTATTTAAGCAATTGCGCCAGGGCGAAAACGCCAAACAGGATCGCCAGCTGATAAAGCCGCCAGGGCTGCACCAAACCCAGCCCAAAATTCCTGAGCTGTTTCAGAAGAACCGTAAGCTGGCTTAGGGTATCGGGGTCGACTTGTGGGTCCAACCTGGCCTCCTGACCATTTGGGTTGAGGTCTTTGGGTCAAGTCTACAGACATATCGGCGATCGGGAAAGCCGCTCTGATGCCTCTTGAAGCAAAGGGTTTGGCAGGATATGTGGGCAGGCATGACCAAGGGTTTTGACATGGATGATCACGCGCGCCTGCCTTGGCGATTTCACGGGCAGCTTGCCACGCGTCTGGCCGGGCTAACCGCCAGAAGCTGACACTTTACCTGACACCAACCCTGACAGCCAGTTCTATGCGGGAGGATTAAAATGACCGCTCCGAAAACACTCTATGATAAAATCTGGGACGCGCATGTGGCGCATGAAGATGCCGACGGTACCTGCCTTTTGTATATCGACCGGCATCTGGTCCATGAGGTCACCAGCCCGCAAGCCTTTGAAGGGTTGCGCATGACCGGGCGAAAAGTTCGCGCGCCGGAAAAAACCATCGCCGTGCCGGATCACAACGTGCCTACGACGCTGGATCGCGCCAAGGGCATTGATAACGAGGAAAGCCGCATTCAGGTCGAAGCGCTTGATAAGAACGCCCGCGATTTCGGCATCCATTATTACCCCGTAAACGATGTGCGCCAAGGTGTTGTGCATATCGTCGGCCCTGAACAGGGCTGGACCCTGCCGGGCATGACGGTGGTTTGTGGTGACAGCCATACTGCAACCCACGGAGCGTTCGGCGCGCTGGCGCATGGCATCGGTACGTCTGAGGTGGAGCATGTCTTGGCGACGCAAACGTTGATCCAGAAGAAAAGCAAGAACATGAAGGTCGAGGTTACCGGCAAGCTGCGCCCCGGCGTGACCGCCAAGGATATCACCATGTCGGTGATCGGCGTGACCGGCACCGCTGGCGGTACTGGCTATGTGATCGAATATTGCGGTGAAGCGATCCGCGATCTGTCGATGGAAGGCCGGATGACGGTTTGCAACATGGCGATCGAAGGCGGTGCCCGCGCCGGTCTGATCGCCCCTGACGAAACCACGTTTGACTATGTCATGGGCCGCCCGCATGCGCCAAAAGGGGCTGCCTGGGAAGCAGCGCTGACTTATTGGAAAACCCTGTTCACCGATGAAGACGCGCATTTTGACAAGGTGATCACCCTGAAGGGTGAAGAGATTGAGCCGGTCGTCACATGGGGCACCTCGCCAGAGGATGTTCTGCCGATTTCAGGTTTCGTGCCCAGCCCCTCGGATTTCACCGGCGGCAAGGTCGAAGCGGCCCAGCGGTCGCTGGATTACATGGGACTGACACCGGGCCAAAAGCTGACCGATATCAAGATCGACACGATCTTTATCGGTTCCTGCACCAATGGCCGGATCGAGGATCTGCGCGCCGCCGCTGCCATTCTGAAAGGTCGCAAGATCAAGGAGGGGATGCGGGCGATGATCGTGCCGGGCTCAGGCCTTGTGCGTGCCCAGGCGGAAGAGGAAGGTCTGGCGCAGATTTTTGAAGACGCTGGTTGTGAATGGCGTTTGGCCGGCTGTTCGATGTGTCTGGCGATGAACCCCGACCAACTGGCCCCGGGGGAACGCTGCGCTGCGACATCCAACCGCAATTTCGAAGGCCGTCAGGGCCGGGGTGGTCGCACGCATCTGGTGTCACCGGCGATGGCAGCAGCCGCGGCTGTGACCGGGCACCTGACCGATGTGCGGGAGTTTGCTTAAGCATTTTGCCTGATCATTCAGGCTGGTGATTGATATCCCCGTCGGAGCCTCCGGCGGGGATATTTCTTGAAAGAAAGATATTCTAGAGGAACACACGTTCTACAAACCACCAGGCGCCGACAAGACCGATAGCGGCTGAGGCCGGGATGGCGATGCCTTGGCGATACCAGGGCTTGCGGCCAAACCATAGGCCAACCGCCAGGAAGGCGGCGGTGATGACGGCAAGCTGGCCAAGCTCGACACCGATGTTGAAGCCGATCAGGCTGATCAGGAAACTGCCGGGTTGCAGGCCAAGCTCCCCCAAAACGGACGCGAAGCCAAGTCCGTGCAGCAGGCCAAATACCATCACGATCAATATGCGCCGCAGGCCGAGTTTGCTGCCCATGATGTTTTCAATCGCGACATAGGTGATCGAGGCGGCGATCAGCGGTTCGACAATGCTGGCAGGGATCTGGATGATCCCAAGGCTGGCTAGGGCAAGGGTTAGTGTATGGGCCAGCGTGAAGGTTGTAACTTGCCATAAAAGCGGGCGCAAATGCAGGGCGAAAAAGAACAGGCCAAGCACGAACAATATGTGATCTAATCCTTTTGGAACAATATGTTCAAAGCCAAGGATGATGTAACGGATGAAGAAGGAACCCGCCCTTTCCTGAACCTGTCCTGACCGCGGGATCGCAAGCGAGGTTTCGCCGCCGGATAACAGCGCCTCATAAGCTGTTTCGTCGCCGGATTGGCGCAAGGCCAGCAGGCCAAGCCCCGCACCCCAGGTCAGGGTGACAGGGCTGTCACCTTCTGGCAGGTCAGCGTGCAATGTCAGGATGGAATCGCGCGGCAGATCGGGGTTGCCGACGTCAGGGATGGTCAGCGCTGTGATCTGCGGCGTCAGCGGTGTTCCCCCGGCTTTCAGTAGGATCTGGCTTGCAATCGCGGGCCAGACTTTGCGCAAGGCTGCCTCCAGTTCCGGCGGGCTCAGTTTACGCAGGGCGTCGTGCTGGTCAGACAAGGGGGAGTCGTTCGTGTCGGCGATCTGGCTTAAGTTCATGCCGATGATCAAGGGTTCCAGCGGCAGATCAAGCGTCAGGGTCACGTCGGTTTGCGTCACCGTCAGATCGGCAATCGCAGGCCTAAGCTCATGCGCGGCCACAGGGCGCATCGCCAGCAGGATCACGAAACTTGACAGCGCCAGTATGCCTGCCAGTCTGCCAGCTATGTTCTTCCTGAGGTATCCGATCATGCGCCCATCCTTTCTGCTGTCCTTGATATGTATTCTGATGCTGGGTGCGGGCAAGGCCAATACGCATGAATTCTGGATTGATCCGGTTGAATATGCCATCGCCGCTGACGATCAGATCACCGCCAGATTGCGCGTCGGGCAGTTGTTTGAAGGCCCCAAGACGCGGTATTTCCCAAGCTGGATCACGCTGTTTGAAGTGTTTCATCAGGGCAAACCGACCGAGGTGACGGCGCGGCTGGGTGATGACCCAGCGCTTTTTATGCCCGCCCTTGGCGATGGCTTGCTGGTGGTGGCGTACGAATCATCCGACAGCACCGTCACCTATGGCGAGTGGCAGAAGTTTGAGGAGTTCTTGACCCATAAAGGCTATGCCGATCTGCTGACCCTACATGAAACACGGGGCCTGCCGCGCAAAGCCTTTGCTGAGATTTATCGTCGCTACGCCAAAAGTCTGATCGCGGCGGGCAGCGGGCAGGGGGCGGATTTTGCCACCGGGCATCGGTTGGAAATCGTGGCGCTGGCCAATCCCTATACTGACGATCTGTCGGGCGGTTTGCCGGTCAGAGTGCTGTTTGAAGGTGCCCCGCGCGCGGATGCGCAGGTGGAGTTGTTCGCACGCCAACCTGACGGTGTCGTCAGCACCGCGATGTTCAGGACCGGGACGGATGGTGTCGCGGTGTTGCCGGTCCTTACAGGCGTGGAATATCTGGTGGATCATGTCGTCGTGTTGCCGCTGCCAAATGACGATCCCAAGGCCGGGCCGGTTTGGCAATCGCTATGGGCCTCGCTGACCTTTAAAGTCGTGCGGCAATAGCCGGGGCTGGCTTGTCAATCGCCGCAAGCTCGACTATTGCCAAAGCCTACGAAGGAGACTTGCACATGGAAAAATTCACCAGCCTGTCAGGGATCGCGGCGCCGATGCCGTTGGTCAATATCGACACCGATATGATCATCCCCAAGCAGTTCCTGAAAACGATCAAACGCTCGGGCCTGGGTGTGAACCTGTTTGACGAGATGCGCTATGCCGATGACGGCAGCGAGATTGCCGATTTCGTGCTGAACAAACCGGCTTATCGCAAGGCCGAGATCATCGTCGCCGGTCAAAACTTCGGCTGCGGCTCGTCGCGCGAACATGCGCCCTGGGCGCTGCTGGATTTCGGCATTCGCTGTGTGATTGCCACCAGTTTCGCCGATATTTTCTATAACAACTGTTTCAAGAACGGCATCCTGCCGATTGTCCTGCCCAAAGAGCAGGTGGACAAGCTGATGGAAGACGCTGAGCGGGGTGAAAACGCCCGGATCACGGTTGATCTGGAAAGCCAGACGGTGTCAGCCTCGGACGGGACCGAGTTTCAGTTTGAGGTCGATGCCTTCAAGAAACATTGCCTTTTGAACGGGCTGGATGACATCGGCCTGACGATGGAAAAAGTCGCGGCGATTGATACCTTCGAGGCGAAATACCAGGCGCAGATGCCTTGGTCTTAAGTCTTTCAAAACCATGATGAATGCCCGTGGCCCCAAGCTGCGGGCATCGCATTTCCGATTGATGCAATTGGGAAACAGTTTCCAATCCAGAAACAATAAAATTCTTCTCGCCACATCAAGGGGTTGACGGATTCTGCCAAATCAAGGCAAGATTAAGGCCAAAATGAGGCACCCCCATTGAGCCGGGGGATCAAGACGGAACAGGGATCGACAACGTATCGATCCCGGCCAGACTGAAGGGTTAAAGGGCAGTGGTTTCTCAGCTGATTGGCGCATTCGTTCGGGCGATTCTGGTGGCATTGCTGATTGCGTTGCCGTCGTTGATTTTGCCTGGTGTTGGCCAGGCCGCCAAGGAAATCTCAATGGTGTTTGCCCTGGTCGGGGCGGCTTTGACGATGTTTGAATATGGCTCGTCGCATCCCGGACTGGTGGAGTTTCGCTTTGCCCCGCCGTTCAACCGCATCCGCTTCATCTCCCTTTTCCTGACGATCCTGTTGCTGGCCATGATGTTCCGGGGTGAGGCCGGGGGCAATGAAATGACCCGCATCGTCGGTCAGATCGGGTTTCTGGTTGGCAAGGCGATGGATTTCCCCTTCAGCCCGGTGCGCATCCTGACCAGTTTGCTGACCAATGATGGCCAGACCGGCAATTCCGATATTGTCCGCTCGGCCGCTGGCATCAGCTATGTCGTGTCGCTGGTGTCGCTGGCGTCTTTTGCGATTTTCGTCCGCCTGCTGGCCTGGCCGCTTGGGCACGGGTCGTTCAATGTCTGGGTCAACCTGCCGACATTTGACCCCGCCGCAAGCTTTGATGTCGAGGCCCGGCTGACAAGAGACGCTCGCGTTAACGTTATTTTTGGGTTTACCCTGCCATTCCTGTTGCCAATGGTTGCGGAAGTGTCGTCGGATTATTTCACGTTTTCGACCCTTGCCGGCAGCCAGACCTTGATCTGGACGGTTGCAGTATGGGCCTTTTTACCAGCAAGCTTGTTCATGCGCGGCATCGCATTTGCCCGCATCGCAACGCTTATTCGCAAAAAACGCGAAAAACTTCACGAACCTTCAACACAGGATTTCGCACCAGCCTGACGGGTCTGTTGCTGGCGCTTGCCTGTGCACTCCCGGCTGGGGCCGAAACGATTCGTGTGGCGACGTATAACGTGTCGATGGGGCGCAAAGGTCCGGGGCTGTTGCTGCGCGATCTGGCCAAGGGCCAGGACGCACAGATCGCCACCGTCAGCCAGGTGATCGCGAAAGTCGCGCCTGACATCCTGTTGCTGACCGACTTTGATCACGATCATGGGCAGGTGGCCTTGCAGGTGTTTGCTAGTCAGCTAAAGGAAATCGGCGTCAGTTATCCTTATACTGCGGCGCTTGGGTCTAATGCCGGGTTGCCAAGCGGGTTGGATCTGGATGGCGATGGCTGGCTGAACGGTGCGGGCGACGCGCAGGGATTTGGGGCCTTTCCGGGCGCGCAAGGCATGGCGCTGTTGTCGAAATATCCGATCCTTCTGCCCAAAGTGCAGGACTACAGCGACTTTTTATGGCGCAATCTGCCGGGGGCGAAACAGCCGGTGACGCAGGCCGGGCCGTTCCCGTCGGCCAAGGCGCAGGCGGTGCAGCGGCTCGCGTCCAAGGGGTTTTGGGTTTTGCCGGTGCAGTTGCCCGGGGATCGGGTGCTTTTTATTCTTGCCTCCCACGCAAGTCCGCCGGTTTTTGACGGCCCTGAGGATCAGAACGGCCTGCGCAACCGCGATGAAATCAGGTTCTGGTCGCTTTATCTGGACGGCAAATTGCCGGGCATCCCGCCTTTGCCCGAAGACGCGCGGTTTGTGCTGATGGGGGATACAAACGCCGATCCGATTGACGGTGAAGGGTCACAAGTGGCGATGCAGGCGGTGCTGGACCATCCCCGCATTCAGGATCCGCTGCCCAAAAGCAAGGGCGGCAAACAGGCCGCAGCCCGGCAAGGCGGGCCCAATCTGCGGCACCGGACGGACCCAGCACTTGATACGGTGGATTGGGATGAAAGCCGCACCGACGGCAATATGCGGGTAGATTATGTACTGCCCTCGGCCAATCAACGGGTGACCGGCGCAGGCGTTTTTTGGCCTGCACCGGATCACAAAGACTATCCGCTGGTCGGGTCAGACGGCAGCGTTGGCTCGCACCATCGGCTAGTCTGGGCTGATCTGTTTCGCTAGCGTGCTTGCCAGTACCTCGGCATTTGCGGTGGGCTGGAAATCAGGCAGCAAACGGGCCAGCTTTTGGCCCGACAGTTGGTGCGGCACGTCCCAAAGGTAGCGCATTTCACGCAATTCACGGCCCAGTTCCCAAAACGGGCTGACAAGCGCCAGTAGCCACCAGGGAAACTGTGATACTTTCAGCGTGCGCCCCATCAGCTGTTCCAGCGTCGCGGCAATCTCGGCCCCTGACATGGTCTGGCCGGGGAAAGGCACGTCCTCATAGGCGTTCAGGCTTTCGCGTTTGTTGGCCAGCGCCACCGCCGCGCGGGCCCAGTCCGGCACATAGCACCAGGCATGTGGCGCATCAGCTTTGCCCATCAGCGTCAGTTTGCCCTTGGCGATGGCTTTCAGCATCACGGTTGCCATCACGGTGTCCGTCGACCCGGGATCAATCGTGTCCCCGGCCCGCAAGTTGATCACCTGAACGCCGTCACGGTCGGCGGCCTGACGATACGCGGCCTCCATCTCTGTCCGCAGACGGCCTTTGACGGTGTTTGGCCGGGCCGGGGTGTTTTCGTCCCAGACACCGGGATGATCGCCAAAAATGTAGACATTGCCCGGCAGGATCACCGTCGCCCCGCTGGCCTTGGCGGCGGCCAGAACCTCGCCCGTGATACGCGGCAGGTTTTCAGCCCAGTTATGATAGGCGGGCGGGTTCAGCCCATTGACGATCACATCGGCCCCCATCGCGGCACCGGTCATGTCGCCGGTCTTGCGGTCATAATGGCGCACGGTCCAGCCATCGGCCCGAAACGCCCGCGACGCCCCACCACCAAATTTGCCCGAGGCCCCGAGGATTAATGCAGTTTTGGTCATTGTCAGCTCCTTCATCAGATTTGCTG
>CAYXXQ010000022.1:1409-19187 GCA_964469075.1 uncultured Rhodobacter sp. | reverse complement strand
CCGGGACGGGTTTTGTGCATACCGCCCCTTCCCACGGGGCGGATGACTATATCATCGGCGTCAAGCATGGTTTGCCGATGACGTATAATGTGCTTGAAGACAGTTCCTTCCGCGCAGACCTTCCTTTCTTTGGCGGTGCATTGATCTTTGACCATAAAGGTAAAGAAAAGGATGCCAACAAGCGGGTCATAGATAAACTTGTCGAGGTCGGTGCCTTGTTGGCGCGGGGCCGGGTCAAGCATAGCTATCCGCATTCGTGGCGCTCCAAGGCACCGGTGATTTTCCGCAATACGCCTCAGTGGTTCACCGCCATCGACAAAGAGTTGAATGACGGCATGGACGAGAACGGTAAGACGATCCGCCAGCGCGCCTTGGCCAGCATCGACAATCTGGTGACCTGGACGCCGCAGACCGGGCGCAACCGGTTGCATTCGATGATCGAAGCGCGGCCCGATTGGGTGATGAGCCGCCAGCGCGCCTGGGGTGTGCCGCTGACCTGTTTCATCAAGGACGCCGGCAATGGCCAGGTTGATATCCTGCGCGATCCGGTGGTGAATGACCGGATCGCGGCGGCGTTTCGTGAAAGCGGGGCCGATGCCTGGTATGAGGATGGCGCCAAGGAGCGGTTCCTCGGCGGCCTGCATGATCCGGCGCATTGGACCAAGGTTGATGACATTCTGGATGTGTGGTTTGACTCAGGCTCGACCCACGCGTTCGTGTTGCGTGACCGGGAGGATGGCACGCCGGATGGCATTGCTGACCTTTATCTTGAGGGCACCGATCAGCATCGTGGCTGGTTCCATTCATCGCTGTTGCAGGCCTGTGGCACCAAGGGGCGCGCACCGTATCGCGGGGTTCTGACGCATGGGTTTACCCTGGATGAGAAGGGCATGAAGATGTCCAAATCGCTGGGCAATACCATCGTGCCAGCCGAGGTGACCAAGCAGTATGGCGCCGATATTCTGCGGCTGTGGGTGGCGCAGGTGGACTTTACCAATGACCAGCGGATTGGGCCTGAGATCCTGAAAGGGGTGGCTGACAGCTATCGCCGCCTTCGCAATACGATGCGGTTCATGCTGGGCAATCTGAACGGCTTTGACGAGGCGCACAGGGTTGCTGCGGCGGATATGCCTGAGCTTGAGCGCTGGGTCTTGCACCGGATGGCCGAGCTTGATCGCGTGGTGCGCGATGGCTATGGCCGCTACGATTTCCAAGGCGTGTTTCAGGCGTTGTTTCAGTTCTGTACTGTCGATCTGTCGGCGGTTTATTTCGATATCCGCAAGGACGCACTTTATTGTGATGGCGATGACAGTTTGACCCGGCGGGCGGCGCAGACCGTGCTGGATCTGCTGTTTCATCGGCTGACGACCTGGCTGGCACCGGTGCTGGTGTTCACGATGGAAGATGTCTGGCTGACGCGGTTTGACGGCGATGAAAGTTCGGTCCATTTGCAGGATATGCCGGAAACACCTGGGGATTGGCTTGATGCCGATCTGGCGGCGAAATGGGATGGCATCCGGCGGGTGCGGCGGGTGGTGACGGCGGCCTTGGAAGTGCAGCGGCGCGATAAGGTGATCGGCGCTTCGCTTGAGGCGGCCCCGGTTGTGCATGTGCGTGACAAGGACTTGCTGGCGGCGGTGAAATCGGTGCCTTTTGCCGATATCTGCATCACCTCGGCGGTATCGCTAAGTGGCGATCCGATCCCGTCTGAAGCGTTCCGTCTGCCCGAGGTTGAGGGCATCGGCGTGGTGCTTGAAGCGGCTGAAGGCGAAAAATGCGGGCGGTGCTGGAAGATTTTGCCGGATGTTGGCACGCATGGTCATGCCGGGGTTTGCGGGCGTTGTGACAGCGCGCTGTAAGGGATTTTGGCTGGCTGCCGAGGGTTTGCACCCCCGGTGGCCGGGTGAGTATTTTGGCAATAAGGAAACGCCACCGGCTTTGCCCCGCACAGCCGGTGGCTGGCAGGGGAGCAGTTGTTTTTCGCTGTGATCGGTAAAGAGGCGGGCCCGCCGGGGGCGGTCATGTGCCGAGCAGGGGTGTAACGCCCTGCACCTGTCGATCTGTCGGTATTCTCGGCCGGTCCCTCGGAGTGTTTACCGTGATATGCGGAACCTTGACCATGTTGTGACGTCGCGGCTGGTTTTAGGGTTAACCGGTTATGAACTGGTTATGGCTGCGAACGCCGCGATCCCCCCTTGCGCAACGGCAGGCCTTGGCGGAGAGTGGCAAAATGATCCAGCGCATTCGCTATAATTCACCTTTGGGCACCCTGACCCTGACCGAGGAGGACGGCGCGATTGCCGCCCTTGACTGGGGTGATCAGGGTGAGGTTGATGCGTCAAGCCCGCTGCTGGCCGAGGCGGTGGCGCAGTTGGATGCTTATTTTGATCACCGGCTGGAGCGGTTTGATCTGCCGATGTCTTTTGCCTCAACCCCGTTCTTGCATGGGGTGATGGAGGCTTTGTTTTCAATACCTTACGGGCGCACCAAGACCTATGGGGAGATCGCGGGCTATGTCGAAGGCTCGGCCCAGGCGGTGGGGCGGGCTTGCGGGGCCAACCCTATCCCGATCCTGATCCCCTGCCATCGGGTGCTGGGGGCCAGTGGCCTGGGCGGGTTTTCCGGGCGTGGCGGGGTTGAGACCAAGGTTTGGTTACTGAAACATGAAGGTGCGGCGGGGTTGCTGCTGTGAGTTTGGGCGTGTTTCTGGCGGTATTATGCGCTGCTGGATTGCATGCCTGCTGGAACGCGATCGTCAAATTCGGGTCGGACAAATTTCAGGGAATGCTGGTTTTGTCGGTCACGCAAGGGTTGGTCGGGGTTGCTTTGGCGCTGGTGTCGCCTTTGCCGACAGGGGAAACCTGGCTGTGGCTGATCGCCTCGGTGCTGTTTCAGACGGCTTATAAGGCGTTTTTTACCTTTGCCTATCATCATGGTGATCTCAGCCGGGTCTATCCGATTGCCCGGGGCACCGCACCGATGATCGTCGCCCTGGTCGGGGCGTTCATTCTGGCCGATGTGGTTGAAGCCTCGGAATATGCCGGCATTCTGTTGGTCGGGGCCGGGATATTGCTGATGGCGCGCGGCGTTTTCAGCAATGGCGAGGCGCGGGAGTTGTTGCCGTTTGCTTTTGCCTCGGCCATCGCGACGGCGGGGTATTCGCTGGTGGATGGGATCGGTGCGCGGGTGTCAGGCCATGCGACGATGTATGTCGCCTGGTTGTTTCTGCTGGACGGGGCGCTGTTTCTGGCCTGGGGGCTTTATTATCGCGGCCGCACGGCCTTGCCGCGTGAGCTGAAGGTCTGGGGTCTGGGCAGCATCGCGGGCGGCGCGTCTTATGGGGCGTACTGGATTGCGGTTTGGGCGATGACGGTGGCGCCGATTGCGCTGGTGACGGCGTTGCGCGAAACCTCGGTCTTGTTTGCGGTGTTGATCGGGGTCGTGTTTTTTCGCGAACGGGCCGAGCTTGGCAAGCTGGTGGCGGCAGTGCTGATCGCGGCCGGGGTAATTCTGACGCGGTTGTAGGTGGCCTGTCTGTTGGGGTGTCAGGCGGGGTCGGCATTTGCATCGGCGCGGGGCGGGATGATCTGCATCGCGATGCCGGCAAACAGCAGGTAGGTCGATGTCACGGCCAAGGCTGAAATCACCAGCATGCCGGGGTCAAAATCAAGCCAGGCGGCCCATCCGGCGAAGAAGGTCCAGGCGAAGGCCACCGGCAAGGTCAGCGCGCGCCAGCGGGCGGTGCGGACCGGGTGGACGAATTTTAGCGGCGAAAACATTGAGGCAGCGATGACGACGACAATCGCCAGGATGGCCCAGAAATTCGGCTCGGTGACGAACAGGACCAGCACCACCATGTTCCAGCAGCCGGGGAAGCCAGCAAAGCTGTTATCCTTTGTTTTCATACGGGTATCGGCGAAATACATCGCCGATGCGAAGGTGATGACGATGATGCAGATCCAGCCGGTCCAGCCCGGCAGCAAGCCGCTTTTGAACAAGGCGAAGGCGGGGATGAACACATAGGTCAGGTAGTCGATGATCAGATCAAGCAGCACGCCGTCAAATTGCGGGGCATAGTTTTTGACCTGGTATCGGCGCGCAAGTGGGCCGTCGATGCCGTCAACGATGAAGGCGACGACGAGCCAGAGGTACATCAGGCTCCATTTATGGTCGACGGCAGCCAGCATTGCCAGCATCGCAAAAACGGCGCCGGTCGCGGTGAACAGATGGACGTAGAGGGCGCGCATTTGTGGTGTCATGGCAGTTTCATAGACCAGTTTTCGCGGCTTGCCTAGCGGTTGCGGGCAGATCGGCAGATGGGCCGGTGTTTGGGGGTGAGGCCGGGTGCGGGAGCCTCCGGCGGGAGTATTTTTGGGAACAATGAAGGGGCATTGGGATCAACTGGAGGCGCGGGCCTTGGGATGGGCGCGGCTGTAAACTTCCATCAGGCGGGCCTGATCGACGGCGGTATAGGCCTGGGTTGTCGACAGTGACGCGTGGCCAAGAAGTTCCTGAATGGCGCGCAGATCGCCCCCGGCTTCCATCAGGTGGGTGGCGAAAGAATGGCGCATCGCGTGGGGCGTGGCGCTGGCGGGCAGGCCAAGTTGCAGCCGGGCCTTTTCCATCACCGATTGGATCAGGCGGGGGTTCAGCGGCCCGCCGCGCGCGCCCAGAAACAAAGCGCTTTTGGCGGTTTGCGGATGCGGGCAGAGGTCAAGATAAGTGTCGACTGCGCGTCTGGCCTGGTTGATCACTGGCACGATCCGGGTCTTGTTGCCCTTGCCTTTGATGCGCAGAACGTCGGGCAGGGGGGCGTCGGCGCGGGTCAGGGAAAGGGCCTCGGAAATCCTGAGGCCGCAGCCATAAAGCAGGGTCATGACGGCGACATCGCGGGCGTTGATCCAGGCCTGGTCATGCTGCACGTCAACCGTGTCGATCAGCGCCCGGGCTGCTTGTTCGGTGACCGGGCGGGGCAGTTTGGCCTGGAATTTCGGGGCGCGTGTGGCCAGAACGACGGTGGGTTCAAACCCGTCTTGCTGCCCCAGCCAGCGGTAAAAGCCTTTCACCGCCGACAGGGACCGCGCCAGCGAGCGGGCTGAAACCCCGCGCCCGCGTTCCCGGGCCATCCAGGCGCGCATATCGCGTAAGGTGATGCCGTGGAGGTCGGTCTGGCTGGGCGGTTGGCCCTGGTAATTCGTGAGGAAGTTCAGGAACCCGGCCAGATCGCGCTGATAGGCGGTGATGGTCTTGTCGGCATCACCATCAAGCGCGCGTTTGCCGGTCAGCCAGGCCTCGATCAGCGCTGCATGTGCCGGGGCCAGGTGCATCAGTCAAGCCAGCGGCGCATGGCGCGTTCAAACACGCCCCCCAGAAAGGCCAAAAGGTCGGTGCCCTGATTGGGGTGGAACTGATGCGGATCTTCTGAGCCCATCGCCAGCAAACCCGGCAGATTGCCAGCGCCAAGATCAAGCCGCAACAATCCCTCGGAGCGGATCCAGGCGGCTTTGTCGGCGTAAAGCGTTTCAGAGGCTTGCGAGATTTGCCGCAAGGTGACGTTGCGGGCGGCCATATTGCGCCCCTCGGTCAGGTATTCTTCGATGCTGCCGGGGGCGTAGAAGCCGATGATATCGCCATATTCCCGGGTCAGCTTTTCCTGTGTGGGCTGGCCGGAAACCGGGCTTTCCAGGCACAGACGGATCGCGTCGACCTTCAGGATGCCGGCGATTTCGGTTTTCAGGCTGCGCAAAAACTCAGTAAAATCAAGCGGCTCTAACAAGGCCAGGACAGCGCGCTGGACCTGTTGGGTGCCTGACAGGTTTTCGTATGCGGCCGAGATGACGTTGCGATGGGTGTCTTCAAGGCGGTCAAACCGCGCTTCCAGCCGGTCCATCGCAAGGCCGCGCAGATCGACGACATTTTCTCCGGCCGAGCGGTCGTTTGCCGCCACCAAAGCCTTCATCAGATCGCGGTCTTCGAGAATCATCTCGGGCTCCGCAAGCAATTGATCGCGCAACTGATCTAGCGCGTTTGCTGAAGTGTTCATACTGCCCCACCTTTACCCTGTTTCCCTGTTTTCAGGGATTATTGTTGTTCAGAGAATGTTCTGTCCTGTCTTCGCCCAATCCTGCATGAAAGTCGCAAGGCCATTTGCCGTCAGCGGATGATCGACCAGCTTGCGCATGACCGAGGGCGGGGCCGTCACCACATCGGCGCCGATCAGCGCACAATCGGATATGTGGTTGACCGTGCGGGCCGAGGCGGCCAGAATCTGGGTCTGGAAATTGTAATTGTCATAGATTGTGCGAATGTCCGCGATCAGCGCCATCCCATCAAGATTGATATCGTCAAGCCGCCCGATGAAGGGCGAGATGAAGGTCGCCCCGGCTTTGGCGGCCAAAAGCGCCTGGTTGGCGGAAAAACACAGGGTGACATTGACCATGTTGCCTTCACCGGTCAGAACCTTGCAGGCCTTCAACCCATTCCACGTCAGGGGAACTTTCACCGCGATGTTGTCAGCGATTTTCGCCAGTTTGCGGCCTTCGGCGATCATGCCGTCCGCATCCATCGAGGCCACCTCGGCGCTGACCGGGCCGTCGATCAGATCGCAGATTTCCTTGGTGACTTCCAGGATGTCGCGCCCGGATTTCAGGATCAGCGATGGGTTGGTGGTGACGCCATCCACAAGCCCCAGTTCGGCAAGCTCAGCTATCTCGGCGATTTCGGCGGTATCCGCGAAAAATTTCATGGTTCTGCTCTCAATAGTCGGGGTGCGGTTGATCCGGCCCGGTGTTGTTTTCAGGCACGTTACAACAAGCAAGACCCTCCGCAAAGCCTGTTTTCTGAATTGGCGACGGGATGTGTGACAAATCCCACTTTGCCGAGGGTGCGTTGGTTGGCGTGCTGACCACCCAACCCTTGGATCGGTTGCTGGATTACAAGGCGCCCGCCGGGGGCTGCCATCTTGGCGCGTTTGTCGAGGTGCCCTTGGGGCCGCGCAAGGTGCTGGGCGTGGTCTGGGCCGAGGGAGCGGGCGGGTTTGATCTGGCCAAGGCGCGCAGCATTTTGCGGGTGCTGGATGTCGCGCCGATGCGCACTGAAATGCAGGAGTTTTTGCGCCGCGTTGGCGATTATACCCTTAGCCCGCTTAGTGCGATGCTGCGTCTGGCGACGCGCGCGCCGGGGCTGATGGACCCGTTGTCGATGCGCAAGATTTATGGGCTGGGTGACGGTATACCGGATCGGGCGACACCCGCGCGTACCCGCGTTATTGCAGTGCTGGAGGACCACGGCGGCTTGCATTTCACGCTGGGCGAGTTGGCAGAAATGGCCGGGGTGTCCACCAGTGTGGTCAAAGGGCTGGTGCGTCAGGGCGTGGTGGTTGAGCGTGAAACCCCGCGGGATGAACCCTACCCGACGCTTGATCCCGGATTGCCTGGCAAGCCCTTGTCAGGCGATCAGGCGGCGGCGGCCGAACAAGTTTGTGCCGGGGTGGCCAGCGGTGCTTATGGCACCTGGCTGCTGAAAGGCGTGACCGGGTCCGGCAAGACCGAGGTGTATCTGGAAGCGGTGGCCGAGTGCCTGAAACAGGGGCGGCAGGCGCTGGTGCTGTTGCCGGAAATCGCGCTGACCTCGGAGTTTCTGACGCGGGTTGAGGCGCGGTTTGGCGCGCGCCCGGCTGAATGGCATTCCGGCGTGACCATGACCGAGCGTCGTCGTTGCTGGCGGATGGCGGCGGAGGGTGGCGCGCAACTGGTGGTGGGGGCGCGGTCGTCCTTGTATCTGCCGTTTCGCGACCTGGGCCTGATCGTCGTGGATGAGGAACATGACCAGTCTTACAAACAGGAAGACGGCGTGCATTACAACGCCCGCGATATGGCAGTTTTGCGCGCGTCGATTGCCGGTGCGCAGGTGGTTCTGGCCTCGGCCACGCCGTCGTTGGAAAGCTGGGTGAATGCGCGCGCGGGCAAATACACACGGATTGATCTGACCGAACGGTTTGGCGTCGCCGAGATGCCGCAGATCGGCACGGTTGATCTGCGCGTTGACGCGCTTGAGCGCGGGCGCTGGATCTCGGAACCATTGGCGACGGAGGTGCGGGCGCGGCTGGCATTGGGGGAACAATCGCTGTTGTTTTTGAACCGCCGGGGCTATGCACCGCTGACGGTGTGCCGAGCCTGTGGCCATCAGATCGGCTGTGATCATTGCGATGCGCGGATGGTGGAGCACCGCTTTCAGGGCCGTCTGATGTGCCATCAATGTGGTGAAACCAAACCGATGCCGCAGGTCTGTCCTAGCTGCGGCGTGGCGGACAAGCTGGCCCCAATTGGCCCTGGTGTCGAACGCTTGGCGGAAGAGGCCGAGGCGCTGTTTTCGGACGCACGGATCGCGATCCTGTCGTCGGATCTGACGCAATCGGCCAGGGAGATGAAGGCGCGGATTGAACAGATCGCCTCAGGGCAGGCGGATGTGATTATCGGCACGCAACTGGTGGCCAAGGGGCACAACTTTCCTTTGCTGACGCTGGTTGGGGTGATTGATGCCGACCTTGGCTTGCAGGGCGGCGATATGCGCGCCGCTGAACGCACCTTTCAACTGATGCGTCAGGTGGCCGGGCGGGCCGGGCGGGCGGATCGGAAAGGCTTGGCGCTGTTGCAAACGCATCAGCCTGATCACCCGGTCATTCAGGCGATTATCTCGGGCGATGACGAAGGGTTTTGGGCGGCTGAGGCGGCGCAGCGGCAGGCCGCAGGGGTGCCGCCGTTCGGGCGGATGGCAGGAATTGTGCTGTCGTCGCCGGACGTTGGGCAGGTGTTTGATCTGGCCAGCGCGATGGCGCGGCAAACCGGGCCGTTGCAGAAGATCGGCGCGCAGGTTTACGGCCCGGCCCCGGCCCCTGTGGCACGCATTCGCGGGCGGCACAGGGTGCGGCTGCTGGTCAAAGCGGCCAAGGGCGCGCCGTTGCAGGCAGCACTGGCGGACTGGGCCGCGCAATTCAAGCTGCCCGGCAGTTTGCGCCTGACGATAGATATTGATCCGCAGAGCTTTTATTGACGCTTTTCAGGATGGCGATCTGTCGCTGGCCAAGGGGCGGCGGGGCGGATAAAAGCGGCGGGCACTCCTGTTGAAAGATCATAGCGATGACCAGCGCGATTACACCCAAACCCGGAATTCTTGATATTGCGCCTTATGTTGGCGGCGACAGTGATCTTGGCGGGCATGCCCGTGTTCACAAACTGTCGTCAAACGAGAACCCGCTGGGGCCTAGCCCCAAAGCGATTGCGACTTATCAGGCGGTTGCCGGCTCGTTGGAACGGTATCCGTCCTCGGACCATGCGGGCCTGCGCGCGGCGATTGCCGAGGTGCATGGCGTTGACGCGGCGCGGGTGATTTGCGGCGACGGCTCGGACGAGGTGTTATCGTGGCTTTGCTATGCCTATGCCGGGCCGGGGGATGAGGTTCTTTATACCGAACACGGGTTTTCGATGTACCGGATTTGCGCGCTGGCCGCCGGGGCGACCCCGGTTCAGGCGGCGGAAACTGCGCGGCAGGTCGATGTTGACAAGCTGCTGGCAGCGGCCAATGACAAGACCCGGCTGGTGTTCATCGCCAATCCCGGCAACCCAACCGCGACCATGATTTCCGAGGCCGAGGTCGCCCGTCTGGCCGATGGCCTGCCGCCCCGGGCGCTGCTGGTGCTGGATGGGGCCTATGCCGAGTTTGTCGAAGGTTTTGACGCGGCGCGCGCGCTGGTTGAACGACGTGAGAACGTGATGATGACCCGGACGTTTTCCAAGATTTACGGGCTGGGTGGGCTGCGGGTTGGCTGGGGCTATGGGCCGTCGGCGGTGATTGACGTACTGAACCGGCTGCGCGGGCCGTTCAACGTGACCGCCGCCGGGCTGGCCGCTGCCGAAGCGGCGGTGCGGGATGTTGACTATATGCAGCATTGCCGCCAGCAAAACGCCGTTTGGCGGGATTGGCTGCAAGTCGAACTTAGCGCGATTGGCATTGCGTCTGATCCCAGTTTTGCCAATTTCATTCTGGCGCGCTTTGCCTCGGAAGATCAGGCGGATGCCGCTGATGCTGCGTTGCGGCAAGCCGGGGTGATCGTGCGCAAGGTCAAAGGTTACGGCCTGCCACAGTGTTTGCGCATCACCATTGGCGATGCTGAGGCCTGCCAGTTGCTGGTGGCAGTGCTGCGAAAATTCATGGAAGGGCAGGGCTGATGGCTGTGATTTACAACAAGGTGGCGCTGCTGGGGCTGGGGCTGATCGCGTCGTCAATGGCGCGCGCGATGCGCCGCAGAGGGGTCGCGACGCAGATCGTCGGCCACGCGCGCACGGCGGAAACTCGGGCGACGGCGATGGAAATCGGGCTGGTCGATGCGGTGTTTGAAGACGCCACCGATGCAGTAAAAGACGCCGATCTGGTGGTGTTTTGCGTGCCTGTTGGCGTGATGGAGGCGCTCGCGATCAAGGTCGCTGCGAATCTGAAACCGGGGGCGACGGTCAGTGACGTCGGCTCGGTCAAGGGGGCGGTGTTGCAGGCGATCGGGCCGCATCTGCCAAACAACGTGCATTTCATCCCGGCGCATCCGCTGGCGGGCACAGAGCATTCGGGGCCTAGATCCGGCTTTGCCTCGCTGTTTGAAAACCGCTGGTGTCTGCTGACGCCGCCTGAGGGGACGGATGCCAAGGCGCTGGCTGATTTGCGGGCGTTTTGGCAGGATCTGGGTTCTAACGTCAGCGAAATGGACCCCGAGCATCACGATCTGGTGCTGGCGGTGACCAGCCACGCGCCGCATCTGATCGCCTATACGATGGTCGGCGTGGCCGACGATCTGCAACGGGTGACAGAATCCGAAGTGATCAACTATTCCGCCGCCGGGTTTCGGGATTTCACCCGGATCGCGGCCAGTGATCCGACGATGTGGCGCGATGTTTTCCTGAACAACAAAGAGGCAACGCTAGAGATTTTGGGCCGCTTCACCGAAGAGTTGTTTGATCTGCAACGTGCCATCCGTCGCGGCAATGGCGACCAATTGTTCGATTATTTTACTCGCACAAGGGCCATCCGGCGTGGTATCGTTGAGGCCGGGCAAGATACCGATGCGCCCGATTTCGGGCGCGGGCATAAGGAATAAAGCAAGACCGCATGAGGCTGTTAAAAGCGCTGGCCGCTTTGTCTGATCTGTTGGCCGTTTTGCCCCGGCACCTGCCGGGCGGGCGGTTTTGCGCGTTTTTTCTGCTGCTGATGACGGGCGTTTTTGCGACCTCGGTTATCGCCGGGCCGCCTAGGGTGTCGATCCGACCTTTGCCGCGTGTCACACTGGTTTCTGTTGCGACCCGAGAACCGGTTGTGCAGGTGTTTTACAATGCCACCATCCGCCCCAAACCCCGTGATCCGGTTGATGCTGACAGCACGTATACAGCACCAGTTCGGGTGGCTTACGCGCCTGAGGAAGTGGTGCTTGAAACCGCCTATGATCGCTATCAACTGGCCACCACCGCGCCGGTTTACCGGTCGCTGCGCCCCAAGGCGCGGCCTTTTGGTTTGCAGCGTCGAGCCAGCACAAGCACGGCGCGGACACCAAGTAGCCGAGTGGCCAGCCTGACGCCGATCAGCATTTCGCAGGTCGGTGCGGTTTGTGGTGATCCCAAAATTCAGGGGGAGGTTTTGGCCCCGATTGCCGGGCGGTTGGAAGGCTGCGGCGTGGAAGATCCGGTGCGCGTGACCTCGGTTGACGGGGTGGCGTTAAGCCAGGCATCGATCATGGATTGCCAGACCGCCAAGACCCTGCGCGGCTGGGTCAGCGATGCGCTGAAACCAACCGTGCGCAATCGTGGCCGGGGGGTCAGCTCGATCAAGGTCGCAGCGCATTATGCCTGCCGCACCCGCAACAACAAGAAGGGTGCCAAGATATCGGAGCATGGTAAGGGCCATGCGATTGATATTTCAGCGATAAACCTGAAAGATGGCAGCCAGATCACCGTATTGGATGGCTGGAAAAACCGCCGTGATAAAAAGATTTTGTCACGCTTGCATGCCTCGGCCTGTGGTCCGTTTGGCACGGTTCTGGGGCCGGAGGCGGACCGTTATCATCTGGATCATTTCCACTTTGACACCGCGCGTTATCGCAGCGGATCTTACTGCCGGTAAGGGTCGTCAGGCGCCGTCGCGGATAAATCTGGGGGCTGCGCCAAGGGCGATTGGCCCCAGAAACATGCTGCCATTGTTGATCACCAAAGCGGCTTTCAGGCGGGTCGGATCCTCGGCCCCGGCGTTTAAAATGCCGACCCCGCCGATGATCGCGAGGACCGTGCCCGCATCCAGCACGCCCGAGGTTGCCAGCAGTTCCAGAACCTCGCGCCAGTTGACGACTTCCAGCGCCAGTTCGCCCGATAGGACGCCGTTTTCTGCCACGTCCAGCATACCGCTGGCGTTCAGCCCCAACAGGCCCCAGGTGATGTTCATCCGGTTGAGGCCAATGGTGGTCACTTCCGGCGCGCCAGTTTCAATCGCGACACGATCCCAGGGGGCGTTGAAGCCAAGCTGCATGTCCAAAAACAGGGCTTCGATCAGCGAGGGCAACCGACCCTTGGGGTCAAGCCCCTGGCGAAACGCCTCGGTCGGGGTGACGTTTTTGGCGTCAAAAACGATGTCATGGGCGAAGGGCTGACCCGGGGATTGCCGGGTTGAAAGGTTGAACTTTTCGGCCGCGCTGCGCCAGCCGTGCCCGCTTGTCAGGCTGACGTTACTGCTGCGCATCAGGGTCTCGTTGACCGCCAGCAGCGTGTCGGGTTCGAACGTGACGCTTGCCTGCATTTGCGTGGAGGTAATTGCGATCTGGTCCTGCGGGAAGGTCAGCGTTTGGCTATTGGGGAAGGCCGCGATGATGTGGTTGGGCTGGTAGGACAGCGCCAGAATATGAAACCGCGGCGCTTGCCAGCCGATGCCCGTAACCGGGTCATAAAGGTCCAGATCGGTGAAGCGGCTGTCAAACCGGTTGGGGAATCCGACGACCCGGAAATCGGAATAATCAGCGGTCCAGCCCGCCGCGCGACGTTCGGCAAGCCAGCCATCCAGCACCTGATATTTGGTGGATTTTCCGACGAACCAATAGCCCGACCACAGCGCCGCGCCGATCAGAGCGATGACAATCAATTTGCGCATGAGGGCGAATCCCTTTTTTCCCGGACCAGAGGCGTTTATACACCGCCCGTCAGAAGGGGCGAGTGGAATGTTTGAGAACGGCTTTTGGGTGTTTGGCTATGGCTCACTTGTGTGGCAGCCGGGCTTTGACTTCAGCGACCGGCAAATCGCCCGGCTGGAGGGGTTCGCCCGCTCGTTCTGCATGCGCTCGATCCATCATCGCGGCACGGTTACCGATCCTGGCCTGGTGCTGGCCCTGGATCACGATCCGGCCGGATTTTGCGATGGCGTCGCGTTTTTCGTCGAGGCCGATCAGGCGCAGGCAACGATTGAATATCTGCGGGAGCGGGAGTTGATTTCGTCGGCCTATCTGGAACAGGTGCATGCGATTGATCTGCGCGGTGGCGCGCGGGTAGAGGCGGTATGTTACGTGATTGATGCGGTGCATGACCAATATTGCGGCGGGCTGTCGCTGGAAGTTCAGGCCGGGATCATTGCCACCGCCATTGGCGGGCGTGGACCCAACACCGAATATCTATACAACACCGCCCAGCATCTGCGCGAATTGGGGATCGAAGACCCGGATCTGAGCTGGCTGGAAAGCCGGGTGCGCAGCCTGTCGGATTAGGACGGTTTGACGAACAGGGTCATGCCCTCGGCCCCAGTGACAAGCACCGTGTCGTTGGGTTTTGAGCGGCTGCCATCGACCCAGCGGGCCCGCCAACGGATACCGTCGATGGTGATGTCGCCCTCAGGGCCGGTGAAGCTGACGACCTTGCCGTGGCGGTCGATCATCTGGTTTGAGCGCGAGTTGAGGGTTGGATTTTCCACCGCCCCGTCGCCAAATCGCGTCATCAGCGTCCGGCCAAGGAAGGTCAACAGGATCGACAAAAGGGCGAAAGCGGCAATCTGGCCTTCGCCTGACAGGCCCGGCAGTACCGTCAGCCATATGGCGATAATAACCGCCGCCAGGGCGGGCCAGATCAGAAAGAACGACATTGTCGCCATTTCAACCGCCCCAAGCACCACCGCAAACGAGAGCCACCACCAGGGCGAAATGCCTTCCAGAAATGCAAACACCTGCATAATCGCTTATCCTTTTGCCTTGTCTTTGTCGGGTGCCAGCACGGTTCTGGCGATATCCGCGACCCCGGCGATGGAGCCGATCAGGCCTGAGGCTTCCAAGGGGATCATCACGGTTTTGCTGCTGGGCGAAGAAGCGATATCCCGCAACGCTTCGGTGTATTTCTGCGCGACGAAATAGTTGACGGCCTGGATGTCCCCGGCGGCGATGGCGGCTGAGACCATCTGGGTGGCCTTGGCCTCGGCCTCGGCGGCGCGTTCGCGGGCCTCGGCATCCAGGAAGGCGGCCTCCTTGCGGCCTTCGGCTTCGCGGATCTGGGCTTCACGCTCCCCCTCGGCTTTCAGGATGGCGGATTGCTTTAAGCCTTCGGCTTGCAGGATATCGGCGCGCTTGGTGCGTTCGGCTTTCATCTGGCGGGCCATTGCCTCGTTGATGTCGGGCGGCGGGGCCAGATCCTTGATTTCCACCCGCGTGACCTTGACGCCCCAGGGGTTTGACGCCTCGTCGATCACGGTCAGAAGCTTGCTGTTAATCTGGTCGCGATTGGACAGGCTTTGATCCAGATCCATCGCGCCGATCACCGAGCGGATATTGGTCATCGACAGATTGCCAAGCGCATGTTCGAGATTGCGGACCTCGTAGGCGGCACGGGCCGCATCGACCACCTGGTAAAACGCCACCGCGTCCGCTGACACCATCGCGTTGTCCTTGGTGATGACTTCCTGGCTGGGAATGTCCAGCACGGTTTCCATCATGTTGATCCGCGCCCCGACCTTGTCCATCACCGGGATCAGGAAGCGCAGGCCGGGTTTCAGGGTGCGGATGTAGCGGCCGAAACGCTCAACAGTCCATTCTTCGCCCTGCGGGACGGATTTGACCATCATGTAAATCAGGATGGCTGCGAAGATCAGAATGACCAATGCAGTGATCCCAGCCGAGCCGATTGCCGATAAGTCGTCCATGATTTCCCCCGTTGTTCCGATATCGGAACCAAAATACCCAAGATTTCCGTTATTATGCCAGTTTTCGCTCGGGGTTATAAGGGCTTTGTGCAGATTGCGAACTTGATTGTTGGCAGATGGTGGCAAGCGAAGTATTGTCCGGCTAACCAAGAAAATACGGGCAATTGAAGGCATTTCAATGCACAACGCAGACCCAGAGGCGGAACCGCAGTTTTCCCAGCCGACGCGGCAGATTCTGACGATGGTGGTGATCATCGCGCTGGTCGGAACCGGGGCGTGGTATGTCCACGAGCCGATCCTCGAAGTGGTGATGTCAAATCCCTATCTGAACGGCGTGATTGTCGGGGTGTTCCTGATCGGCGTGCTGGCGTGTTTCTGGCAGGTGTTTTCGCTTATTTCATCGGTCAACTGGATCGAAGGCTTCGCGATGCACCGGGCCGGTCATGAGTTTGTCAATCCGCCACGTCTGTTGGTATCGCTGGCGACCCTTCTGAAATCGCGCGGGGCGCGGATGCAGATCGGGGCCAGCTCGTCACGGTCGATCCTGGATTCAATGGCAACCCGGCTGGATGAAACCCGTGAAATCACTAGGTATATCATCAACCTATTGATTTTCCTTGGTCTTTTGGGGACGTTCTATGGCCTGGCGACGACCGTGCCTGCGGTTGTCGACACGATCCGGTCACTGGCGCCACAGACCGGTGAAGACACCACCGGGGCTGAGGTTTTTGGCCGCCTGATGACCGGGCTTGAGGCGCAGCTTGGCGGCATGGGCACGGCGTTTTCATCCTCACTTCTGGGGTTGGCCGGGTCGCTGGTGGTGGGTCTTTTGGACCTGTTCACCGGGCATGGCCAGAACCGGTTTTACCGCGATCTTGAAGAGTGGTTGTCCACCATAACCCAGGTCGGGTTTGCTGCGGGCGATGGTGAGGTCAGCCAGGGCGGCGGCTTTGACACCAGCGGCATGGAGGTGGCTTTTCACCGGATGGCCGACGGGATTGAGGCCCTGCACAAGACCTTTATTCAGGCCGAAGACACCCAGACAGAAACCGGCGAACGCATCGCGATGTTGAGTCAGGCGTTGCGCGAAATGACCGGGCGGATGGCGGAAAGCGGCAACACGGATGCCGCCGAACACGCAATTGCCGAACAGAACGACCTTCTGAAACGGATTGCCGGTGGCCAGGACAAGGTCGCAGGCTTTCTGGAACAGCAGATGGAAGAAAGCGTTGACGCAGAATCGCGGATGCGGCTGCGCAGTATTGACGTGCAATTGCTGCGTATTCTGGAAGAAATGTCTGCCGGTCGGCAAGACACCGTGGCCGAATTGCGGGCCGATATTGCCGCGCTTAACAAGGCTGTACGCAGCCTCAGCCGGAAGCCGCCGCAGCAAGGCAGGCCCTAAGCGATGGCACAGATCCGGCGCGGGGGACAACAGGGGTTTAGCAGCAGTATCTGGCCAGGTTTCGTCGATGCGATGACCGCTTTGCTGCTGGTGTTGATGTTCGTGCTGACGATCTTCATGATCGTGCAGTTCGTGCTGCGCGAAACGATTTCCACCCAGGGCACGCAGCTGGATTACCTGAGTGAGCAGGTCGCCTCTTTGGCGGAGGCGCTGGGATTGGAGCAACAACGCTCGGATGGGCTTGAAACCGAGGTTGAGCGGCTGGATGGCGCGCTGGACGAAGCCGAAACCGCCGCCGAAATCCAGACCCGGCTGATCGCAACCCTGTCCCAGCAGGCGCGCAATCAGCAGACCCGGATCAGCGATTTTGAGGCTCAGGTCAGCAGTTTTGAAGCCCAGGTTGCCTCCCTTCTGGCGGAGCGGTCGCAACTGGTGATCGACAAGCAGGGGTTGGAGGATCAGGTGTCTGACGCGACGGCGAAAAACACCTCGTTGGTGGCGCGGATTTCCGAGGTTGAGGCGGCGAACCTGCGTGCGATCAGCGAAAAAGAAGCCCTGCAACTGGCGCTGGCACAGGTGCGCGATGAGGTCGATCAAGCCGCAGAAGAAGCCCGCCTTGCTGCGGCCAAACGCGAGGCGCTGGAAGCGCTGATTGCGGAGACCCAGGCGTCGCTGACGGACCGCGAAACCTCGTTACAGGGCGCACTTGCGGCGCTGGAGCAGTCGCGCAGCAATCTGGGCGTGACCGAAAACTCCCTGACGGATATTGAAGCGCAGTTGGCGCAGATGGCTGCCGATCTGGCCGCCAGCCGCGCCGCTTTTGAGGGTGAGGTTCAGACCAATACCCAATTGCAGGCACAGCTTGACCAGTTGCAACAAGGCCTCAGCCAGTCCGAGCAAGAGCGCCTGGCGGTCGAAGCCTCGATCGCGGCACTGAAGGCGGAGCTTGCGGCCACCAATTCCAATTTGAGCGACGAAGAAAAGGCGCGCCTGGCGGAAGCTGCGGCTGCCGAAGCGTTGCGGCAACGGCTGCAAAACACCGAAGCGGCCCTCAGCGAAGAAGAACAAATCAAGCTGGCCGAAGCTGCTGCTGCCGAAGCGTTGCGCCGGAAGTTGCAGGACGCCGATGCCGAGTTGACGGCGATGACGCTGGCGCTGGAAGAACAGCGCCGCAA
>CAYXXQ010000022.1:0-1309 GCA_964469075.1 uncultured Rhodobacter sp. | reverse complement strand
TTGGCCGAAGCCGCCGCGACCCGCGAAGATCTTGAGGCCCGGCTGGCAACTGCGCTGGCTGCGAAACTGGCGGCAGAACAGGATGTCACCGTCCTGATGAGCAAATCCGAAGAGCGCCGGTTGCTGCTGGCCCGCGCCAACAGCCTGCTTGGCGAAGAAAAGGCGCGATCAGCCGAAGGCCAGCGCCAGATCGCGCTGCTGAACCAGCAAACCGCGACCCTGCGCAAACAGCTCAACAGTTTGCAGGCGCTGCTGGATGCGGCCAATGTCCGCGATGTTGAGGCACAGGTGCAAATCGAATCGCTGGGCGCCAATTTGAACAGCGCGCTGGCGCAGGTCGCAGCGGAGCAAAAGCGCCTGGCTGACGAACAGCGCAAACGCGCCGAACTGGAAGAGGCCGAGCGAATAAGGCTGGAAGCTGAAACCAAGAACCTGGAGAAGTTCAAGTCAGAGTTCTTTGGCCAGCTACGGGATCTTCTAGGCAACCGCGAGGGTGTGAAAATTGTCGGTGACCGGTTTGTGTTTTCGTCAGAAGTGCTGTTTGCCGCCGGAGCGACCGACCTGTCCGACGAGGGAGAGCATGAGATTTCCAAAGTTGCCGGTGTGATCAATGAAATCGCCGATCAGATCCCAAGCGAAATCGACTGGATCCTGCGGGTCGATGGCCATACCGATAACGTGCCGTTAAGCGGCACCGGCGAATTTAAGGACAATTGGGAGCTAAGCCAGGCCCGCGCCCTGTCGGTGGTGCGCTATCTGGTGGATGAGCTTGGCATGCCCTCGGACCGGTTGGCAGCGACCGGGTTTGGGGAGTTCCAGCCGGTAAATCTGGCTGATACCCGTGAAGCACGGGCGCAAAACCGCCGGATTGAGTTGAAGTTTACGGAAAAATAGGCGCGGGCCAGGGGGGCACACGGTGGTCAGTCGATGGTTAGCTGAAGCTGCTTGCTGTCGATTTCGCGCCCGTCGCGGGTCAGGCTGACTGTGCCCTGATAAAGCCCCGCAGGCCAGGGATCGGCGCGGCGTTTTCGCCCGGACAGACGGTAGCCTTCGGCCTGGTTTTGCGTAAGCGTGAAGGTTTGGTCGGCCAGCAACGTACCATCGGGAAAGCGGACCGTGACCCGGATGATATCGTTCTGACGCAGCCCGTAAAAGAACCCCCAAACCGCAAGGGCCGGGCTGGTGGCGGTGATATCCCTGGCGTGATCACCGCTTTGGCGGATGGCAGCGAGGTCAAGATTGCTGCCCGCAAACCCCGCCGACAACAGGCCGCCGGGCGTGTAGGGCAGGGGCGGGGACCACAGCTGGG
>CAYXXQ010000021.1:10765-19337 GCA_964469075.1 uncultured Rhodobacter sp. | reverse complement strand
GATTCAGCCATAGCTCCTTAGGGATTGAACATTGGCTACTGATCTTGGTCCTTAGGCACCGTCTTTGGGGCAGTTTTGCCAATGCGGACTGTACTTCTAACAAGCCATTGATCGATTTTTCCGCATTCCAAAACCTAACGCGATACTTTAACCAAAGTTGACAGCAAAACGCGCAGGTCTCTGCCTGCGGGTCTGTTTCTTTAGGGGTTTGGCTTGGATTGTCGGCATTGTAAGAAAACCTTGCATCATCAGATGGTTGACCTTGGGGTTACGCCTACGTCGAATGTTTTTGTCTTGCGTGAACGCCTCGATTTGCCTGAGGACAGGTTGCGCCTACGGGTGCTTTATTGTGATCAATGTTGGCTGGTTCAGACCGAAGATGTGGTCGGTCGCGAAAGTCTTTTTGTGCCGGATTATGCTTATTTCAGTTCAATGTCGTCGACCTGGCTGGACCATGCCAGCACCTATTGTCAGGTGATGATCCACCGGTTTGATTTGGGTGCGGACAGCCAAATCGTCGAAATTGCCTCAAATGATGGGTATTTGTTGCGGAATTTTCAGGCAGCGGGGATCCCCAATTTTGGGGTTGAGCCGACCCGGGCTTGTGCGTCGGCGGCACGGGCGATCGGGGTTGAGACGGTTGAAGGGTTTTTTGGTGTGGATTTGGCGCAGTCTTTGAAGGCAAAGGGCAAATCTGCTGATCTGATGGTTGCCAATAATGTGCTGGCGCATGTTCCGGACATCAACGATTTTGTTGTCGGGTTTTCGATCATTCTGAAGCCGACGGGGGTCGTGACGTTTGAGTTTCCGCATCTGTTGCGGCTTGTCCAAGATATGCAGTTTGACACGATTTATCATGAGCATTTTTCGTATCTTAGCCTGACCTCGGTTATGACGATTCTGAAGGCCAATGGCCTGACGATCTTTGACGTTGAAGAGTTGTCGACGCATGGCGGCAGTTTGCGGGTTTTTGCACAGCGTCAAGACACTGCAACGCGCGTGCCGTCCAGTAATGTCGCGGATCTGCTTGCCCTCGAAGCCGCGGCAGGCGTCACGACGCATGCGTTTTTCGTCGGGTTTCAGGACGCGGCGGAGGCCGTTGCCAGCCGGTTTCTGGCGTTTCTGAAAACGGCCCAGCGCGAAGGCAAGAAAGTTGCGGCTTACGGGGCGGCGGCGAAGGGGAATACTTTGCTGAATTTTGCCGGGGTTGATCGTGACCTTATTGATTATGTGGTCGATAAAAGTCCCAGCAAGATCGGGCGGTTTTTGCCGGGTAGTCACATTGAAGTTGTCGCCGAAAGCGTTTTGCGGGCCGAGCAGCCTGATTATGTGGTGATCTTGCCCTGGAACATCGCGGATGAGATTTCGGTGCAGTCAAGCTATATCCGCGATTGGGGCGGGCAATTTGTGACCGCCATTCCTGAAATCCGGGTTTTTTGATGCCCGTAACACAACCGCGATCAGGGTTTGCAGATCATCCGCTGGTGCCGCATATTAACCATCAAGTAACCGCAGAGATGACCTTGCCGCAGCCCGACCCGACCTTTTGCCTTGGCGTTGCCACCTATCGGCGGCCGCATGATCTAGCGCGGTTTTTGCGTCTGATTGCGCCGCAGGTGCGTCGGCGGCCCTTTGTTCGATTGGTGGTCGTGAATGATTGCAGCCATTCGCCGGAGTATCAGGCGGTGATCGACCCGTTTGCCGATATCCTTGACTACCGCGTGCAGCCGGAAAACCGTGGCCCCGGGGCGGCGCGAAATGCGGCGTTTGCGGATGCGACCGAAGACTATTTCATCGCGACCGATGACGATTGCGCACCGCCGCCGCATTGGTTGGACTGGGTGATTGCCCAGGTCAAAACCTGGCCCGAGGCGGATATATTGTGTGGTCAGACCAAGTCGTTTTTTGATGGTAAGCCCAGCTATTGGCAAGCGGCTCTTGACGCGGGGTTCACCTACCCGGCACCGGCCTTTGTGAAGACCGAATTGCTGACGGCCGTGACGGCCAATGTTGTCTATAAAAAGGCGGCTTTTCAGCGGGTTGGCGGGTTTGAGGATGGGCTGCGCGGGGCCACGGAAGATTGTGAAATCACCCAGTCCATCCTTGATAGCGGCGGCAGTTATCTGGTTGATAATGACATGACGACGGGCCACTTGGGCAACACGTCTTTGCGCGCGATCCGGCGGCGGTTTTATGGCTATGGCCGGGATGGCGCGTTCAATGCGGTTGAGACCGGCAATTGGAAACTGGCGGGTCTTGGCAATGACGGCAGTTGGAAAAGCCTCCGCGCGCATGTCCGTCGTCGCCTGACGGAGTACGACCTTTACGGCAAGGGCCAGATCCCAGGGGCGGATTTGCAAAACGGGCTGACGCGATTGCTGTATATTCTGGTTGTTTTCAGTTACGAGGCCGGGTGGAAAGCCGGGCGTCGCGCGGCCCTTCAGGGGGCTGGCAAAGGGATGCCGAAGCGGCCGGAAATCAGCGACAGGTTTGTCGATTTTGAAGATCCGGCTACGTGGGCGGTGGCCTTTGGCCAGGCAAGCACGCCAGCTTCTTAAAACCCTGCCAGCGCCTTTACCTGTTTGGTGATGCTGGCCATTGGGTCGACCACTAAGTGTTTCGGCGCTTGTGCGGCGATCATTTGGGTGGTTTCGGTGATTCTTCGGACCTCGGCCACGTTTTTCACGGCGTCGGTGATGGTTTCGGCAACCGGGTCTTCCACCGCAAGGCCGAGGCCGTTGGAAACGATACGGCTGGCGTTAAACTCTGCTTCCGCATGGATCGGCAGGATGACTTGCGCACGACCGGCCTGCATCGCGGCTAGGGTCAGGCCCGCGCCGCCATGTGACACGATGACGGAGGAGATCGCGAAGACTTCTGCTAGGGCCGGGGGGGATTTGAAAACCTCGGCCCCGGACATCCTCAGAAAGCTGGTTGCGGCGGTTTCGCGGGGGCCAAGATAGGCGCGGATCGGCAGGCCGGTGGCCATGAGCGCTTGCACCAAAGTGCCAAGGTAATCGGGGCGTGCACCGGCATAGAGAAACACCGAGGGCGACGTCACTGGCGTTGTCGGCGCAATGCCTTGATTGTAGGTGCCAAGATATGGATCGGGGCGCATTCCGGCGTACGGGTCCAGGATCGGGTGGCTGAACAGCGCCCGGCCTTCGGTTGCCAGAAGGGCAGGCAGGCTTGGCAATAGGGGCTGTTTTCGAAGTTTGAGAACGGCGTTGAGGGCATCCAGCATTTGCGGCTGCATGGTCGGCGCGCCCATTGCGCTGCGCAGGGCCGGAAAGATCGGCAGATCGGCGGGCGGCATCGTGTAGCCGCTGCCGGTTTGCAGCACCGGAATGCGCCCGCGTGCGGCCAGGATCGCGGTCGGGCTGTGATCGGCGATGATCAGATCGGGCTTGATCAGCGACAAAAGATCATCCCAGAGGGCCAGCAAGGGGGTCATCACCTCAGCGCGGGTGAAGCCGTGATGGGCCAAAATCTCAGCATAGCTTTTGCTGTGGGAGCTTAGGGGTTCGTTCTGTTTCAACTCCGGCAGGGGCAAAACCAGATCCCCTGCGGGCAGATGTAATGGCCGCAGCATCAAAGGATCGTTAACGGCGAAGATGAATTTGGGGTCGCGATCAGCACTGTCGCGCAAAGCTTTTGCGATCGCCAGCAGCGGCGAGACATGGCCAAGTCCCGCCCCCAGTTCTGAGATGAACAATATCGTCTTCATACCGATCCGCAGTTTTCATGGCAGGGACATCTGCCGGGTGCATCTGGGTTTTAGAATGCGATCAAAAAAACCGCCCCGCAAGGCCAGCTTGCGGGGCGGTTTCGGAATTTCTATGGCTTGGGACTAGTAAGCGTTGGCGCCACCGCCACCGTTCAGCACACCCAGGGCCAAGTTCCGCTCAGGGTCATCGCGGCGATGCCGGTCTTTAAGCGACTTGCCTTCGCCGAAATAGAACCGCACCCCAAGGCCAATGTTTTCATAGCCGGTGCCGTTATAATAATCGGCGTAAACGGCCATGCCTTCGAGGCTGTCAAGCATCGGCATCCATTCGATCCCGGCATTTGCCATGCCGTTGACATCAGGTGTCTGGCCATAGCCGATCCGCAGCTTCAGGTTGTTTGATGCGTACCAGGACAGATCGACGCCGTAATAGTCTCCAACGGTGACATTGGTGCCGAAAATTCGGCCGGCATTGGCTGCGATGGTGAACTGATCTAAGTACAGCTCCCCCTCGACGCCGATTGCGTAGGCGGTTTGGTCGGGGACTAAAACGCCGGTACGGTCAATGAAGGTCGCGCCGAATTGCAGGTCAACCATGCCGCGGCTTGGGTCGCGCCAGAACAGATGCGCACCAGCCCCGGTAAAGCTGTCAGCGCCCATTTGGCCAGCGCCTGCATCAAGCTGCACGCCAAACTGATTCTGAACCGGAAAGGTGAGGGAGCCTGACAAGGCCCGCACCGCTTGGGTGCCAAAGGTTGTCGTCGTCAGTGTCCCGCCTTCAAGGGCGATCTTGCCGTTCATTGCGGAAACTGCGGGTCCGCTATCCTGGGCCATCGCGCCGGAAACACCGGCAAGGCCGATCATACCCGCCAGCAGCGGCAATTTCAAAACCGAGCCAAGGGCGCGCGGCAAGCGCCGCGAGGCAAGATAAGACGCGCCATCAATGGCGGTCACCGGGACGGAGGGCAGTTCAAACCCGATACGGATCGCAGAGACAAAGTCAGGCTTTTCAGCGCTTTCACCAACCAGCGTCTGCACGATGGTCTGTTCTGCCTGGCCAAGATCAGCGGTCGAAACTTTGTCATCGGTGAAGAACCCGTTAGGGTCCAGCACCACGAAAATTGTCCGCCAGTTAGCGTTCCAGTACACCCCCTGAACCGACAGGGCCGGATCAGTGCGCAGGGCTATTGCATAATCTACAAGGGCAGTTGCCCGCCCGAAAGCACCGGTCGGGTCAAACAGCAGGGCCGCGCCGTCAAAAGGAGCAACAACCGCCTGTAGCGAGGTCGCCTCTTCGATCTTGCGGCTTTTGCGGGTTTTGACCCGGAAGCGTGCGGAAATACCGGTCTTCTTCAGGCTTTTCAGCAGTTCTGAGCGGGCCGCCCGGTTGCCGGCGCCTTCAAAAAGATGCGCGGTCACGGTCTGCTTGCCATTAAAACCCGCTGTGGTCGATACGGCATGTGGTCGACACGTTGAGGTTGAGCAAAGTGATTGGATTTTTGCAATTTCGCTGGAAGGCATATTGCGCATTATTCTCTCCGTATATTCATGTAGGAAAACCAACTTTGGTCTAAGGTTACTCTACGAAAGGACAATGCGAAAAGCCAGTCCCTATAATTAGAATATCCGAATATTCAGTGGTGGACTAAGGCCATTGTGTTCCGTAAAAACCGGCCCAACGCATTAAGTGGACCCTAATGCTGCTAAAGCTGCCCCAAACCTGTTAACCCTGCGTCCTGGGGGGCCCTTTGTCGGCCTTCTGAATTGCGAAACCAAAACCAATAGTTGCCAGCCGATGCACCTTTTCAACATATCCTCAGTTCCTGTCTTCAGCTGTGAATTGCAGCCCCGGAAGGCTGATGTATACGGGGTTGCAAAGGGGGATATCGTGCTTGCGCAGGCGGCTGACACCGGTTTGATCCACAATCGCGCGTTTGATCCGGCGACCCAGGTTTTTTCCCCGATGTATGAGCCAAGCCAGGCGTCCTCTCCCCGATTTCAGGCTTATGTGAAACAGGCGGCGGGGCATCTGCTGGACCAGTTGGCGGGTAGGCCCGGACTGATTGTTGAGGTCGGGTCAGGGGACGGGGCTTTCCTGCGCGAAATCGCCAGCATTGCCGGGTGCGCTGCGGTTGGCATTGACCCCAGTGGCCCAGATGCGGAGGCGTCGAACGGCCTGAGGTTTCGGCAAGAGTTTCTGGCGCCAGCGCATGCGGAACTGGCCGCTGATCTGGTGATTTGCCGACATACGTTGGAGCATATTCAGGATTTGCCGCAGTTTTTGCAGCTGCTTGCTGGGCTGGCCGCCGGGCCAGAGACGCTGTTTTATTTCGACGTGCCGGAAGCCACGCGGATCTGGGATGAAGGCGCGTTTTGGGATGTCTATTATGAGCATTGCAATTACTTTGACCAAGGCAGCCTGCAAGCGGTTCTGACGGCGGCGGGGTTTGCGACCCTCGGCATGTGGACGGAGTTTGACGATCAATATTTATGTGCCACGGCCAAGCTGGCCGGGCCTGGAAAAACCGATGCTCCAGTGTTGCAGGACGCTCCTTTGATGCGGTTTGAAACCACGCGTGCGGCCTGGAATGACTGGTTTACACAGCATGCGGATCAACGGCTGGCACTTTGGGGCGGTGGCTCCAAGGCGGTTGGGTTTTTGGCGGCACTTGATGTAGGCACGACGGCGGTTTCGGTCGTTGACATCAACCCTGCGAAAACCGGCTGTTATCTGCCGGGGAGTGGCCTGATGGTCCATCATCCAAGCGATCTGCCGACGCTTAAGCCTGACCACATCATCATCATGAACCCGGCTTACATCACCGAAATTACATCTATGCTGCCCGATGCTTTGCATGGGCAGATCACCCTTTGGTCGGTCAATGGGGAGCGGCTGTCGTGACGCGGGTGGTGCTGCTTGCAGGTGGCCGGGGGGAGCGGATGCGCGGCCTTGGCGATACACCCAAACCGCTTGTCAGGATCGGCGCGCGCAGCCTGATTGAACATGTGATGGCAAGTTTCGCCGCTGCCGGGTTTGACGATTTCCTGATCGCCCTTGGCCATCGCGGCGACGAGATCAGGGACTATCTGACCGCGCTAAACCTGCCTTACAACCTTCAGTTTCGCGACACCGGCGACGCCACGCAATCAGGCGGTCGGCTGGCGCGGTTGCGCGCGGATTTGTCGTCGGAACCGTTTCTGATGGCCTGGTGTGACGGTGTTTTCGCGCTGGATGTGGCGTCCTTGCTTTGCGCGCATGAAAAGGCCGGCAAGACCTGCATGATGGTCGCGGTTGAACCGGTTCTGCCTTACGGATTGCTAACGCTGAAGGGCGATCAGGTTGTGGGGTTACAGGAAAAACCGATGCTGAAAGATAAGTGGGTCAGCGCCGGGATTTTTGCGCTAAGCCCGCGTGTTTTTGATGACATCAGAGGCGATGCCGCAAGTTGGGAAACAGACGTGTTGCCCGGATTGGCGACGGCTGATCAGCTTGCGGTTTACCGGCATTCCGGGTTCTGGAAGTCGGTTGATACGCCCAAGGACGTGGCCGCGCTTGCGGGTTTCGATCTGCCTGACAGACCGAGCGGGGGCGACGCATGAAGGTTCTTGTTACGGGCAACACAGGGTATCTGGGGCCGTCGATTTGTGCTGAGCTGACCCGTGCTGGGCATAGGGTTGATGGCTTTGACATGGATTATTACAAATCCGCGCGCTATGCACACTTGCCTGCGGGCTTGGTGGGCAAGCAAAAGCACGGCGATATTCGCGACATCTCGGCACGTGATTTTGAAACCTATGATGCGGTGGTGCATCTGGCGGGGCTTTCAAATGATCCGCTTGGGGATATTGACCGGGATCTGACCGATCAGATCA
The DNA here is from genome assembly GCA_964469075.1 of uncultured Rhodobacter sp. Classification (GTDB taxonomy): domain Bacteria; phylum Pseudomonadota; class Alphaproteobacteria; order Rhodobacterales; family Rhodobacteraceae; genus UBA5972. The sequence continues at coordinate 11,737 of CAYXXQ010000021.1, read as the reverse complement.
ACCATCTGGCGGCGGTTGCGGTGGCGAAGGCTGCGAAGGCGGCTGGGGTCAGACGGATCGTCATGGCCTCTACCTGCTCGGTTTATGGGGCCAGCGGTGGTGACATGCTTGATGAAACCTCGGGCTTTGCGCCGGTGACGGCTTATGCGGTTTCGAAGCTGAAGATGGAAGAGGGCGTGTCGGCACTTGCGGACGCTGCGTTTTCGCCAGTGTTCTTGCGCAGCGGCACGGTTTACGGGCTGTCGCCTGCGATGCGGTTTGATCTTGTGGTGAACAACCTGGCCGCCTGGGCCGTTAGCACGGGCGAGATCCGGTTGAAAAGCGATGGGCGGGCCTGGCGGCCGATCGTGCATGTTGATGATGTCGCCAAAGCTTTCGCCTTCGCCACTGCCGCGCCGCGTGATCAGGTGCATGGCGCAGCTTTCAATGTCGCGATCAGTGCCGAAAATTTCCGGATTTTTGAGCTGGCCGAGGCGATCAAAACCCAGATACCCGAGGCGCGCATCGTTTATGGACAAGGTGCCGGGGCGGATCAGCGGACTTACCGGGTCAGTGGTGAAAAACTGGCGGCAGTGATGGGCCGGGACTGGGCGAAAACATCGCTTTCAGAAGGTGTAGCGGGGCTGGTCGCGGCGTTTCGCGCCAAGCCGGTTGGTCCGGAACAGTTTGAAGGCCCGGTGTTCCAAAGGGTCGCGCATTTGCGCAAACTACAGGCGGACGGGGCGCTGGATGGCGGGTTGCGCTGGGCAATGGCGGACGATTAACGATTGATCGTCAAGCGCGTAAGAAAGCGAGACCATCGCGGCAGCCGGATTTTGCTGTAATTCAGATGCGACAGCCAGACCAGATGGCCAAGCGCCGATATCAGCCCGGCGGATTTGGGAATTTTGCGGTCCAGTAGGACATGCCATGCAACCCATCGTAGCGGCAACAACCGGAAAATGGGCCAGCCGCCAAACCGGTCGGCCTGAT